>NZ_JAMYQP010000024.1:0-101873 GCF_040320945.1 Mesorhizobium sp. M0587 | reverse complement strand
CCATCAGCATCGACGCCGAAATCTACAAATGGCGCCATCTCATCGAGAACTTCTTCGCGAAGCTCAAAGAATTCAAAGGCATCGCAATGCGCAGCGAGAAAACCGATCGCAACTTCTCCGCGATGATCTACGCATGCGCTGCCGTCATCAATTCTCGATGATTCTCAACAGCCCCTAGACCGATCTGAATGAGGTCCGCGCTTCAGTCCCCGGTCAAATATCGGTGAGGTCCTAACGACCGCCGATGCGCTTTGGTGCGCCCTTCGTGCAAGTCACCGGCTAGGAAGAGCGGGTTTTTTTCGGCAGCCCTTTGGAAGTAAGTTTTAGTGTCCACCAACTCGCGCAACGCGACCTAAATCACGTCCGAATTGCGAGGGATGCCAAACCACCGCAGGCACGATGCCGTCCGGCTGACGTGGCATATTAGCTACAAATAATGTTAATCGGCAGTCCTCACTTGCGCCATTCGCATAGTCGTTCCGTAATGGGACATCACAATTGCTTGTCACCAATGCCGGGTCAACCATCCTGGCAAATCGGGCGGGGGAATGTGGGGGCAGGCCCGCCGCTTCGCAAAGGAGCGGCGGGCCTTTAACCTCGATGTGGAAGCCGCTAAATCGTCAAGATTGGGTCCAGAGGCATACTTGGTGCGGGCCATCATGATCGGTGTCGGCGCGACGCTTGTGTCGATAGCGACGCTTGTCGGCGAGTTCGCGTGGATTCTTTAAATCTGCGCATTCCTGATTGTCACCGGCACCAAGATGCTGATCGTCAAGCAGGCAGAACTCGACTCATCGAAGAACATCCTCGTCCGCTTCATGCGCAATCGCCTCAACGTGACCTACCAGCACCAATGCGAGCGGTTTTTTCTTCAAAGACAAATCCCGAGACGGGCTGGACGAGCTGGTTCGTCAGGCCGCTCTTCAGGGCGCGGGCAATGGTGGAGGTGCTCGACGTCATCTTCGCCGTTCCGTCTCTACGATTTTCGCGATCACGACGATCCGTTGCATTTTCGCGTTCCCGGCCTCGGAAGCGCGAGCGCGGGTTGGCAATACCGAGACGATAGTCCAAGTGCAGAGTGGGCTCCGATCCTGGCTGGAATTGTCCGCGCTGGTTTGGGTCTACAAAACTCACTCTCTGCGGTTGTGAGGATGCCTTATTGATCAATTTTCTTCCTAGCGAGAGCCGCGCTATGGCCGTCGAACCTGTTGCTTCCTCAGACATTTGGCACTCGCTTGGCCACAGCAACAGAGGTCTACGTTAGCACCTTCGGTTCCGACGCATGGTACGTCAGGATGCCCCCAGGGCTACGAAAAGCGATTGTCCCTGCCTGTTGATGCGCAACAGGATTGGCTTGTTCTGTTGGCGGGATTTCGCCCACTCCTCTCGGATATCTGACGGCTGTGTCACATTGCGGTTATTGGCCGAGACGATGACGTCGCCAGGCCGCAGGCCGCCTTCCGCGGCAAGGCTGTTCGGTGCTATTTCCTGAATTAAGACGCCGGTCGTGCCCGGCTCGAGACCGAGTTGTTGGCGCGACTCGTCTGGGATCGGACTGAGCGAGAGACCGAGGCGTTGATTAGCCGCATCCGGAGCAGGGACAGCGCCGGTCTGCACCTCCTCGTCCTTGCGTTGACCGATGGTCAGGGCCAGTTCCTGCTGGCTGCCACCGCGGATGCTCGTCAGGGTCGCATTAGACCCTGGCTTCTGACTAGCTGCTGCAAGAGTCAGGTCGTGAACACCTTGAATGTCCTTGCCGTTGAAGCGGACGACCACATCACCAGCCTGTAAACCTGCTTTGTCGGCCGGACTGCCGGGCTCGACCGAGGCCACCAGTGCTCCCTTGCTGCCCGGCAGTCCGAGCGCCTCGGCAATCGACGGCGTGACTTCCTGGAGACGCACTCCGATGAAGCCGCGCTCAATGTGGCCGGTGCGGATCAACTGGTCGACGACCCTCTGGGCAGTTCGCGAAGGTACGGCGAATCCGATGCCGATGCTGCCCCCAGAGGGCGAGACGATGGCGGTATTGACACCGATCACTTCGCCGCGCGCGTTAAACAACGGCCCGCCGGAATTGCCCCTGTTGATGGAGGCGTCTGTTTGCAGGAAATCGTCGTAAGGGCCGGCCTGGATGTCGCGTGAACGAGCAGAAAGCACACCGACGGTAACTGTTCCGCCGAGCCCGAATGGACTGCCGATCGCAATCGTCCAGGCACCCGGCTGCACCGCGTCCGAGTCGCCCCAGGCGGTTGTGGCCATATTGGGCCGCCGGTCGACCTTCAGCACCGCGATGTCGGTTGCCGGATCCCGGCCGACGAGGCGCGCGGGCGCTGTCTCCTTGTCGGAGAATACCACATGGATCTCGGTAGCATCGGCGACGACGTGATTGTTGGTGACGATATAGCCCTCGGGACTGATAACGAATCCGGAGCCAAGGGCCTCTCGCACCTGGGGCTGGGCAGGCCCGTGGCCGTCGAAGGGACCGAGAAAATCATCGAGCATTGTCTGGTCCTGGATGATCTGCCTGGTCGTGATCGCGACGACCGCCGGCAGCTTCTGACGCACGATTGCGCTGAAATCGTTCGGGATCTCCTGAGCTGTGACTGGAGCAAAGCCGCCCCCCGAGAGCATCAGAGTTCCCGCCACCAATGCAACGCTCAATTGCTTCTTCGAAATGTAGGACATGATTGGTTCTCCTGCCCGGCCGCCTCGCGGCTGCGTGACTATGTCCCTGCGAACGCAGGAACGGGGATGCAAGCGGATTGTTTCACGGGCTCGAAAAAATGATTTCCTAGGGGCTGAAATCGTAGCGTGTGACCTTCCTTGGCCATTGAAATTCCATCGCAAACCCCCAAAATCTCGGCCGGTGGACTCGCGAGGGCCACCGACAGAGAGCAACAAAGGAGATTCTAAAGCGGAGGATCATCGATGGAAGGAGCCATTTCGACGAATTTTCCCCCGGTCGGGCCTGAGGCCCCCGATCTTTTCCTTGACCGTTTGCTGCATCCCGCACGGCATTTCGAGCGCCCGCAGGACGTGCTGAGCGACATGACGCTGGATGTGCAGGAAAAGCGCGCCATCCTTTCGTCATGGGCATCGGACGCCTGCGCGGTAGAATCCGTGCCGGCGCTGCGCATGCCGCCGGGATCAAGCGAGCCGGTCAGCTTCGACGCCATCATGGACGCGTTGCGCCAATTGGATCGATTGGAGGGACTTCCCAGCAATGTCGGCGGCGACCGCGAGGTCGGCAGCACCATGGAGGCCGGTTTCGCAGCCTCCGTCGATCGGCTCTGAGCGAAACGCCGCCCTCCCTGCATCCGAGCTACCCGATCCGCTGGTGAGGAACTCGCCAGCGGAAGGACCCGAGTACGCTCTCTGCGCGTCCATTGTTCCAGCGTGCCATACGTCCGGATCTCGTTGAAAATTTTTCTCTGCGGCCTCTTGAAGCCGCAACGTGCTGTTATAAATAGCTAATCGCCGGTTGCCAGATGGGGCCGGCGGAGAGTCCAGGAGACGTCATGGTCTCTTGGCGCCTTCTTGTATCCATGTTGCTCAAAGGAGGATGTGGCTATGAGGACAGACCTCGATTTTACCCCCCTGTTCCGGTCGAGCATCGGCTTCGACCGCGTCTTTGACATGCTGGAAAATGCGAGCCGTGTCACTGCGACAGACAATTGGCCGCCCTACGACATCGCCAAGGCTGGTGAGGACGACTACCGCATCACCATGGCGGTCGCCGGCTTCTCGCAGGATCAGCTGACCATCACTCATCAGCCTAACCTGTTGGTTGTGAGTGGGTCGCAACCTGGCGAGGACAATGGCCAGTATCTCTATCGCGGCATTGCCGGGCCCGCTTTCGAGCGTCGGTTTGAACTGGCCGACCATGTGAAGGTCGTCGGCGCCAGCCTGGTCAATGGGCTGCTGAACATCGATCTCAAGCGCGAGCTTCCCGAAGAGATGAAACCGCGCCGGATCGCCATCGCCGGCAGCACGGCAAAGGCTGCGCCACAGCAGATCGAAGCCGAAAAGAACGCGGCCTGAAGTTTCAGCGTGAATCAGAAGCGACAGGCACCGGCAATCGTCCGGTGCCGCGCGGTTGAAACGTGGAGGTGAACGAAGATGAATATGCGTGACCTTATCCCGTGGGGCCGTAACAACAACCAGGCCCCGAGCATCTATAGCGGTGGCGATCCCTTTCTTTCGCTTCACCGCGAGGTGAACAGGCTCTTCGATGACGTGTTGAGGAGCTTCGACACGCGCTTGCCTACTGCGGGGCAGCTTTCGCCGTTCGATGGCGGCTGGCCGAAGGTGGAGATTTCGGAGTCGGATAATGAGCTTCGCGTCACCGCCGACGTCCCCGGCATGGAAGAGAAGGACATCGAAGTCCTGCTCGATGAGGACGTGCTGACCCTGCGTGGCGAGAAGCGGTCGGAGACCGAGGAGAAGGGCTATTCCGAGCGCTTCCATGGTCGCTTCGAGCGGCGCATACCCCTCGGCTATGAAGTCGAGGACGACAAGGCCAAGGCGTCCTTTGCCAATGGCGTCCTGACCTTGACGCTGCCGAAGAACCCGAATGCACAGTCGAAGGTGAAGCGTATCCCCATCACTCACTGACGCACGGAGCGCCGGAGGCGGCACGCCGCTGCCTCCGGCACAATCCTTCGCCAAGGGAGGGATGAATGATGCGGAAGCAAGACAGAGAAGTTACGCCAGTCGTAGAAAATCTCGTACCGGCAAACGACAACCGCGGGCGAGCGCCGTCATTCGGTAGATCCGAGTTCCCGCGTGATGCGGTCGCGCGGATCTACAAGCCTTGCCGGTCGGTCATGACCTCAGGCCGTGCCCGGTCGAAAGGATGGCGCCTGATGTTCGAGCGGCGTACGGCGCCGATCATCGAGCCCCTGATGGGTTATACCGGAAGCGGTGACACCCTGACCCAGGTGGAACTCGATTTTCCGACGGCTCAGGCGGCCATCGACTATGCTGAACGTCAGGGCCTCGCGTACACGGTTCAAGGGAACCCGGCGGCTGAAAAATCCCGTGTCGAATCTTCCGATGCTGAGAAGCGGCTGCAGGCTGGTGCGGATCTTGTTTGGAACCGCCTACAGATGGCGTTGCTGCAGACCAGCTACGGCGCTGTTTCGCAGGCGTCGCATTATCGACCGGCGCTGGCGGACCCGGAGGCACTTTTTGCATCGCCGATGGATGTGGTCGTCGACCCTCTTCTGACCGCCGACGAGAAACGCGCCATCCTGCGCAACTGGGCGTGGAATGAGTATCTGGTCGATCTCGCAACCTCGGAGGGGATGCCGGAGAACGCGCGTCCGACGCGGCCCGACGAAGTGGAACAGGCGCTGCTCGCAATGGAACCCTGGATAACGGCAGCGGACCTGACCGTCTCCATTCCGGACCAAAAGCAGAAGGCAATGTGAGGTGACGCTATGGATCCGCTCATCGTGTTCGATTGTGAAAATTCGGTTCCCAATCGTTTCGCGCTGGCTGTGGCAGCTGCGGGACGAGCCCGCGCGCTCAGCCGGGGCGCTGAGACTCGCCTGGCCGACGAAGCGAGGGTGCCCGTTGAACTCGCCCTGCGCGAGATCGCCGGCAACCGGTTCAAGCCCGACGAGGTCAGGCCGTTCGTTCCGGCCGGTTCGATTTCGCGCAATGGCCGGGGACGGCCCGGCTAACGACGAAAGTTTCGCGGCGGCCAAGGGCAATCCTCGGCCGTCGCACCCGCCCTCAATCAGAGGACGGTTCACTGACCTGTCACGGAAGGAGGATGAACAATGGAGAAATGGCTGAAAACTGAAAATCGTCCGGTGATCGACATCGTCAATGTAGTCGCCGGCATCGCTTTGGTACTATCGCCCTGGTATCTCGGGTTTACGACTGAAACCTATGCGGCCTGGAACGCCTGGATCGCCGGTGCGGTGATCGCCCTGATCGCCGTGGGTGCGCTGGTTGCGTCCCACGCATACGAGGAATGGGCAAACCTCGTGGTTGGGCTGTGGACACTGGTTTCGCCCTGGGCCCTCGGCTTTTCGGGCTTGGCGGCGGCCATGTGGGCACATGTGATCGTGGGTGTCATCGTGGCGGCCCTGGCTGCCGGAAGCCTCTGGTTCTTCGGCAACCGGCCGCTTTCGACGGCCTGACCATCTCTCCGGCGGGCCCGGAATCCGGGCCCCCTTTTCCTGTGACCCATCATGGCCGCCTCTCGGCCGGGCGACCCCGATTTGCAACAGACAGCCGCGGCTATTCAGCCGTGCCCCCGAGCCGGATCTCGCCCGACGATCGCGGTCGGTTGTTCGTTGCTCGCGGCGGGCGCGGAAGAACGCCCACTTACCGTTGTCGCTGGCGCCGATGTCCTTAAAACCAAAAGCCCACGATTCGCCGGTTGTATTGATGATTGTCGGTTCTTCTTCCAATTGAATTGCCTCCTGCCGCTATTGCTGCTGCGGATTGCTAATCTGGGCGATTGCAGCCTCTAGCGCCGTGCGCAGATTGACGAAAGCCCGGCTGAAACTGGCATGCACTTCGACCTCAGTATTACCCGCCCAAATAATAGCGTGTCGCCCATTCCCGGCTTCGCATCTAGTAGAGCTTTGAAGCCATGAGGCCAGAGCCACCAGCCCCAACAGGCGAGTTCGAAATCTGGGTCAATCCTATGTAGATGATCCTCTATCAATGCGCCAAAATTCTCGAGGCGCTCGTGACCGATGTTGTTCGACAGGTGCCTAAACAGAACGGAAATCCGCGCGACCATTTCCAACGTGGAATCGGTAACACTCGACTTGCTTGGCCTGATCGGCTTCGCAGCGAAGTCGTTCGTTTCGAACGGCGAAGCATTGGAATTGGCCCACACCATAAAGTCGACCATACCATCACGTCAGTGCGCCCGCCGAGGATGGCCCGGCCACACTATTGGTGTCCATGTGGAGGCCATCCCCGGGCAAACCGACCCGGGTCATCGGTTTCAGTTTCATCCGCGAGCCCGCCGCCACATGGACGGCGGGCTTCAGCCGAAGGTTGGTCAGTCGTAGACCTTGATAATCTTGCGAGTGCCCGGATCCACCAGAACTGTCCGGTTGTCGATCACGACATAGCGGTATTTGACGCCTGGCACTTCATGCAGCTCGACCGTGTCGGGCAACGCTGTGCCGATATTGAGTTCCACGCCGGGAATCTTCACCGATGCCAAAGGCTGCTTCTTCACATACTCATTGATGACCGTATCCTGCTCAGGCGTGATGACCACGTCCTGAGCAGCGACCGCGCCGACAGCAGCGAAGAGCAACAACGGCGCAGCAGCGCCCGTAAGATGCATTTTCATAATTTCGGCGCACCACCACATCGTCCAAGCCGCCCTCCAAAACCGAACTTGGGGCAACGTCAAACGTTCCGGGGTTGAGGCTTCGGTCGGGCGGAGGGTAGGACTCAAGTCTGAGCCTGAAACGCAATGGTCTTACCCATGATGTGGCGTGGAACAGCTTGCTTCCTAGGTTATTGTTTCTCCGGAAAGTTCGGAGAAAACAGATGGATAGAAGTGTTAGCCAAGCTCGCTGGTTGCTCGCACCGCTGTTCGCGACCGCCGCCACCTTTCTGGTGATGGGATTCGCGCTTGGCTGACATATTTGCAGATCGGTGCAGCTACGTCCCTTCCTGTGCTGATGGGTTCACGGGCCGCACTGCGGTTGGCGAATCCTTAATTTGTAACGGGCGCAAAGCCTGCCTTTCCTGGCCCCGCGCCTAAGAGTTGGTAACATTAGAGTGTGTAACACTGGGAGGCTTTCTATGGATCGGCGATCCTTCTTGACAGCAATGTGTGGCATTGCAGGGGCCGCGGCCTTTGCACGCGCGGTTCGGCCTATCAGCGCAGTGGCCGGCGTTCCAGGGGCCAAAAGCGGCATTCTCGATGAACTCGACGCGCCAGATTCACCGACCTTCGATGATGAAGGTACTCAGGCGGAAGTGGAGCCGGTCAACCATCGGCGCTACCACGACCCCTATTACGAGCCAGATTATGACCCAGATTACGGCCACTATTACCGCCGCCGCCACCACCGCCGGCGGGGCTGGAGAAGGATCTGCCGTAGTTACTGGCGACATGGTCGCCGGCGCGTCCGGTGCTACCGTAGGCGGGCCGGGATCGTGCTTCGGTTCTAGCAACTAACCCGTGGATTCTAGGGATTGGGCTCGACCCGAAGGCATCCTCTCGCGGCTGCCGACCAGAGCTAGTTCGCAGGGGCTGGACAAGGACCGTCGCTTTGCAATGGGGCGGTGGACTTTCCATCGCAGGGGTATGGAACATAGATATCTCTAAAAGGTTTCGGCAGGCGGTGTTCACCCCACCTCTGCCGAAGATCGGGATACGCACCACCTGATTGGCCCGCGTCGTTGGTCCGCCAACGTGGCGTTGCGATATCGCCCGCCTTTGCCGCAATGGACGCGCAGCAGCATGCGTTCGCTGTCGACATCTGCGACCTTCAGCATCGACACCTCGGCGACGCGCAGGCCCGCGCCATAGGCGACCGAGAGCGCGGCCTGGTGCTTGAGGCAGGTGGTGTTGAGCAGCCTGGCAACCTCGTCGCGGCTCAGGACCACCGGCAGCTGGCGCGGATGCGCCAGACGAACGAGCTTGCGCGAGATCGGGACGATCGACCGTATGCGTGAAGAAGAAGCGCAACGCCGACACGATGCTGTTCATTGAACGCCGTCGTCCTGCTGCTCGATCTGGAACCGGCGCAGATCGTCCGCTGTCGCCTTGGCCGGTGATCGCCCAAGGAATGTCGCCAGGCGTCCGATGTCGCGGAGTAGTTGCGTTGCGTCTCGCGGGAGAAACGCCGCATGTTCATGTCGTCGATCAGTCGCTGGCGCAACGGGCTGATCCGTGTATCGAGAACGGGATGTGGCATGGTCAGGCGCCCCTTGTTGAAGAAGCCTGTGATGCTCTGCCGCTGCTGAACCCCGCTCAACGCAGGCGCAACGACCGGTTCTTGATCTCTACCTCAACCGCACGCGCCCTCCCGCGAAGCGGGTCGTTCTCCGGCCCGTCGCGGTTATAGCGCTCTTGGCCGCTTTGCCCTCGACGGCGCCTTTGGCCGTGGCCAGCGCCCCCTCCCCGAAGCCCGTGGGTTCCGCATTTGCGTACCTGCTGTCCAGCTATCGCGCGGGAGCAGCGTCGCCGGCGAGTGCGCGACGGCGACTGGCGCGTATTGGCGCATCCCGAAGCAGAATCACGCTGATGGCAAGCGGCGAACCCACCACCACTGATGGAGGATGGATATAACAACGTGATCGTAGGATTAGGCAAGTCTACCCGACGAACGGGCAACCGGTGGGGGCCGCCCACGCCCATAACAGTTGCGTCGCAACAATCGATCCGAAGGAGAATTTCAATGACGACTGTGTCGCTCGTTACTGGTGGAAGCCGCGGCCTTGGCCGCAACACCGCTATAAGCATCGCGCGCCGTGGCGGCGACGTGATCTTCACTTACCGCAGGGGCGACGAGCAGGCGAAGGCCGTCGTCGCCGAGATTCAGGCAATGGGTCGTAAGGTCGTGGCGCTGCGTCTCGACGTGACCGACATCGGCTCGTTCGGGCGCTTCGCTGAAACAGTCCGGTCCCAACTGTCGCCACGTGGGGAGGGGATAGGTTCGACCACCTCGTCAACAATGCCGGCCAGGGTGAAATGGCAAGTTTCGCCGAAACCACCGAAGCTCAATTCGACGCACTTTTTGACACCCATGTTAAAGGCGTCTTCTTCCTCACGCAGGCTCTGCTGCCGCTCATTGTCGATGGAGGCCGCATCGTGAACTTCTCTACGGGATTGACGCGCGTCTCGTATCCCGGCTTTTCGGCCTACTCCGCCGCAAAGGGCGCGGTGGAAATCCTCACGGTCTACATGGCCAAGGAACTGGGAAGCCGGGGCATCGCCGTTAACACGGTGGCGCCTGGCGCGATCGAGACTGATTTCCTGGGCGGCGCGGTGCGTGACATGCCTGATCTCAACAAGCAGTTTGGCAACATGATCGCGCTTGGCCGCGTCGGCTTGCCCGACGACATCGGTCCGATGGTCGCCAATCTGCTCGGCCCCGACAATCGCTGGATTACCGCGCAGCGGATCGAGGTTTCTGGCGGGCAGGTGATTTAAGGCAACCGGCCCGGTCAAGGTAAAGATCACCAAAGGCGCCGCCGCGGTCTCGCGGCAGCGGCCTTTCGGCACTCATGCGGTGCTTTCTTTGGAGACTTTCTTGGATCGAACGGCGGTTGCTGGAAAGGTTCTGTGACGCCAAGCGGCCGCTTATGCAGGCAACTCAGGCCGAGCCGCAAGGCCGCACGACTACGCCCGATCGGCTGGCTGGCCAGCCTTGGCGCCGCCGAGGACGCGGTCGATCATCTCCTGGGCGGACCCAAGATAGTTGGTCGGCTCTGTGAGCTCGTGCAGACGCTTCAGCCCAAGATGGGCGGCAACCTCGGGCGTGCCCGCGAGAACCTCAAAGAGCGACTGTTCCGTTTCCAGCGCGCGGCAGCACCCGGCATAGACGAGGTCGTGCGCAGTTTGCCTTCCGGCCATCATCACCGCCTCGGCTACGATCAGGCCGCGCGACACGTCCAGATTGGCGCGCATGCGTTCCTGATGCACTTCTAGCCCGGAGAGCAGGAGTGGGCTTGGCTAAGTGCGCCTGCCGTCAGGCGAATGCTTCGGGGACCGCCGCCATTCGAGATGCCACGGGCCAGTCGCGCTCGAAATCGTGCACCATTGCGTCGAGCATCAATCCGGCATGCTGGCGCACCAGCTTTGCGGCGGCGATGATGAACTCGCACGAGATCGGATTGCGCTTCTGCGGCATGGTGCTCGATGCGCCGCGATGGCGCACACAGGGGTTCCGAAACTTCGCCGAGTTCGGTCGCCATCATGATGGAGGTATCGAAGGCGAGCTTGGCGAGGCTGCCGCAGATCAGGGCGAGCAGTTGCACCGGTTCGGCCATGCCGTCGCGCGACGAATGCCAGGTGATCGCCGGCGTGGCCAGCTCCAATATCCGCGCAAGTTCCTCTTGCACCGCCAGTCCTCTGTCGCCAAGGGATGCCAGTGTGCCCGAGGCGCCGGAAAATTGTACGACAAGTACGCGCGGGCGCATTTGCGCCAAGCGCTCGCGGTGCCGTTCGAGCGCGCTCAGCCAAACGGCCGCCTTGTAGCCGAAGGTGATCGGCAGCGCGTGCTGCAGATGCGTGCGTCCAGCCATAGGAGTCGCGCGGTGCGCCTTCGCCAACTCTCTGCAATGCGCCCATCGTTTCGGTAAGGGCAGTCAATCCGGTCCAGTGCGGCGCGGACCTGCAGGACCGTTGCGGTATCCATGATGTCCTTCGTGGTTGCTCCCAATGCAGATAGCGCCCTGCCTGCCCTGCCGCATCTGCGAGTTGTCGTCGATCGGGAGGATCGGATAGCCGACGATCTCGGTTTCGCGCCGCAGGCGCTCGACATCGAACTGGTGGTGATTGGCGGCGTTTGCGATGCCGAGCCCAGCTTCGGCAGGAATCATGCCCAGGCGCGCTTGTCCCCTCGCGAGTGCGACTTCGGTCTCGACGCAAGGGCGTATGAAAGCCCCGCTGTCGAAAATCGAGCGCATTTCGGAGTCTGTGAAGCTCGCGCCGCAAAAGGGAGAATCGATCAGGGAAAGGGTGCATCACAGATCTCCGGTACGCTGCTTGAGTTCGATTTGATCATGCAGGGGCATCAAGCGGCGAACACAGTCGCTCTCGATAGTTGAGGACGACGGTGGCGAGCAGGGCGAGCCAAATGGTTGCCGCGGGCGACCATGGCGATCGACACGGACGCGGCGATCGGCATATGGGCGCTGGCCGGCCCGGGGATGGGCGCCTGCAGCGCCCGCCATTGCTCGACAGACTGGCTGTGCAAGGTGTTCACGCCGTTCTGGAGAACAGCGTCAACACATTGGCAAGCAGCGTAGGCCCTGCGTCGATCAAGGTCACGACGCCCTCCATCGCGGTGACACGGTGGATCGGAATCGCTCCCGCCGGGCTGTCTCACTGCAGGTTCACATGCTTGGTAATCTGGTACGGATCGAGGATCTCAATGCCGCCTTCGGTGTCGATGCCGCTTTCCTTCCAGCCGCCGAGCGGTGCTTCGGGTTGGTGCGTCAGGCCCCCGTTCACGCCGACAACGCCATATTGCAGGGCGTCGACCAGCCGGCGCTGCCGCGCACCGTCATGGGTGAAGACATAGGAAGAGAGGCCGAATTCGAGCCCGTTCGCCCTTTCCAGCATCGACTTCTCGTCGTTGAACGGCAGGATTGGCGCCACGGGACCGAAAGGTTCCTCGCGCAGAATGGCCGCCTCGTCGGGAACATCGGTCAGCACGGTCGGCGAGTAGAAGTTGCCGCGTCGGTCCAGCCGCTTACCGCCGGCAAGAATGGTCGCGCCGCGTCCGCGTGCGTCGTCGACAAGCCTTGCGATGGCGTCGACCCGGCGCTCGTTGGCGAGCGGCCCCATCTGCGTCTGCTGATCGGTGCCGTCGCCCACGCGCAACGCATTGGCCAGTTCGACGAAGCGCGCCGTGAAGCGCTGCGCAATGCTCGCCTCGACAAAGAAACGTGAAGGACATAGGCAGATCTGGCCGGCATTCATGAACTTGGCATGCACCAGCAGTTCGGCCGTCGCTTCGGGGTCGACGTCACCGCATACGATCACCGGTGCATGGCCGCCGAGTTCCATTGTCACCGGCTTCATCGCTGCCCCGGCGGCCGCAGCCAGGCGCTTGCCGATCGGGATCGAGCCGGTGAAGGTGATTTTGGCCACTTGCGGCGCATTGATGAGCTGGGTCGAGACATCGTTGGCGTCACCGAACACGACTGCGATCGCGGCCGGATGGATGCCCGCCTCGAGCAGTGCCTTGGCCATTTCGATCACCGAACCGGGCGTTTCCTGCGAGGGCTTGCAGATGATCGCGCAACCGGCGCCAAGCGCGCCTGCGAATTTCTTCGCAGCAAGCGCCATCGAGAAGTTCCAGGGCGTGAAGGCGGCCACCACGCCGATCGGATGCGGTTGCACCTCAATGCGTTGACCGGGCGCGCGGCCCGGGACGATGCGGCCGGAAATCCGCCGCGCCTGTTCGCCCCCCCATTCGAGGAAATCGGCGGAGCGCTCGATCTCAATGCAAGCCTCGCGAAGCGGCTTGCCCTGCTCGCGGGTGATGACATTGGCGATGCGGATGATGTCTGCGCGCAGGCGCTGGGCCGCGTCCTTGAGGATGCGGCCGCGCTCCCAAGGCGGCACGGCCTGCCAAGATCGGAGCCCGCCCAAGGCGACCTCTATCGTCTCGTCAATATCGGACTTGGAGGCAAAGGCCACACTGCCAAAAGCCTCGCCGGTAGCGGGGTTGACGACATCGACTGCGATACGGTCGGAGCCTTCGCGGCTCTCGCCGTCGATCAGAAGCTGGAACATGTTGGTCATGGAAAGACTCCTGGCTTGCGGGCAGGCTGATCGGGTGGGGCGGTTCAGCCCGAGAGCGCTTTGACAATGGGGTTGGTGAAGGCCGGGATGTCGGACGGCATGCGGCTGGTAATGAGGTTGCCATCGATGACGACTTCGGCGTCCAGGACCTGCGATCCCGCGTTCCTCAGGTCAGTGCGGACGGAGTACCAGCCAGTGGTGCGCCGGCCGCGCACGATATCGGCCTCAATTAGCACCCAGGGGCCACGATAGATGGAGGCCACCGGGTTACCGGCCGCGTCGAATTGCCGGACGATCTGAACTGCTTCCTCGGTCATCCGCAGCCTGTCCGGGTTCACCACGCCGCCAGGCACGATCAGCGCGTCGTAGGCGGCGTCGTAGGCGGCGACATCGACGTCGGACAATTGCACGTCGGGCGCAATCTCCCGCTCGGACGGGTTCGAGCGGCCCGTCGCCATATCGTAGACGACGCCGCTGATCGATCCCGTAGTGGGCGAGGCCAGAGTCAAGTTCGCGCCGGCGTCGAGCAGCGACTGGCGGGGGAGGTACAGTTCGTCATCCTCAAACACCCTCAGCAGACAGGATCAGGACACGGCGGTTCGAAAGGTCGGTCATCTGAACTCTCCGACTGCGGGGGAGCCATCTAGGATCCCGCTCCCGTTGACCGGCACAATTGCCCCGGCCCGGACATCGCGGTTACCCAAAGCTTCGGCTTTCTTGCCTATTACTCCGAGGTGGATTGTGCGTCGCACGCTCGGGAATATACTCGCTGCAATGACACACACGCTGCTTGAAGCCGTTCGCCGCCATGCCGACGCCCATGCCGATAGTTACGGCATTGCCAGAACCGATGTGCCGGGGTTGAGTACGATCCGGGCCACTCGTCCCAGCGAGTTGCAATATGCGATCAACCGCCCGCTGGTGGCTCTGGTCGTCCAGGGTGGCAAGCGCGTGACCATGGGCAGCCAGACCTTCGAGTTCGGCGCCGGCGACTCGCTATTGATCGCTGCGGACGTGCCGACTGTGAGCCAGATCACCCGCGCGAACGCCGGCGTGCCTTATTATTCGCTGGTCCTCGAGCTCGACGCCGCGGTGATCGAGCGGCTGGCCGTGGAGATGCGCGTCGTGCAGGCAGGTGTCGGCGGACCCGTCCGCGTCGACACGACCGAGGCAGAAGTCGCCGAAGCCGCTTTGAGGCTGATGCGCATGCTCGATCGGCCGGCGGCCTTGCCCGTGCTTGGGGATCAGCTTGTGCGCGAGCTGCATTTCTGGCTTCTCGCGGGCAGGCATGGCTCGGCCATCCGCGCGCTGGGCGTTACCGATAGCCACGCACAGCGCATCGGCAAAGCAGTAGCTCTCATCCGTGAAGGATTTGCGCAACCGCTTCGCGTCGAGCAGCTAGCGGAGAAGGCCGGCATGAGTGTCTCCTCTTTCCACCAGCATTTCAGAGCGATCACCTCGCTCTCGCCGCTGCAGTTCCAGAAGCAGTTGCGCCTGATTGAGGCGCGGCGCATCATGCTGTCAGACGGCATGCCCGCGAGCAGCGCCGCCTATGCGGTCGGCTACGAAAGCGTGCCGCAGTTCACGCGCGAATACGGCCGAATGTTTGGCGTACCGCCTGTCCGTGACATCAAGCAGGCCAGGGAGCGAATGAGCGTTGCCGCATAGCTAGCGATGGGCGCTGTGGTCTGACAAAGCTCCCCAACCAGCAGTCACCGAGTTGTCGGTCAGGGCCTGACCGTGGTTCACCGTGCAGGCATTGGTGGTGGACGGCGGCAGCACCACCATCATGCCGAGCAAGCCACGGAATGTCGCGGCGCAATGGCCGGTCATCAGTTATTCTGATCTCGTGCGGTGTTTAAAAGCCATGCTTGTCAAGAGAAGCTGGGTCCGGTCAGGCGAGAGTGGTTGAGCTCGCATTCGGCAAGCGTACCCAAGTTTGATGCTGCCAACTATACCGCATACAAGACTGTCCGCTCTGCGCCCAAAATCGGCCGTAGAGTTCAATTTTGCAGTTGCCCGAAGCAGACATCTCCAGCGACAACACTGGAAGTCCCGGTTACGCTCAAAAGCTGTCGCCGCGCTTCAACTGTGTGACCTCAGAGTTTATGCCTCATAACTCGCCCCTAGGCCGCAGCCCTGTCGACGGTTGAGCTTGCTTTGTATTGGTCTCGGCCCGTGATAGACAGATACCATGATAAGCAAAGGATCAGATTTCAGAAGATTTCGTCGCCGATGCCGTTCGCTTCTCTGGACAGTTCGGCTCCGGCCAGTGCTGATCACAGTGTTCCTCGTTTGCGGTCTGCAAGGGGCTTGGTGCCAGAGCTGCACCATCACGTCCGCCAACGGATCGTACGGTGCGGTGGACATACTGAGCGGAGTCGTCGATGACACGACGGCAACCTTCTCGATCAATTGCACCGGGACGGCCAACCAGACCGTGCGCCTGTGCGTCGAGCTTTCACCTGGCCAGACCAACGCGGCCGGCAACCGCCGGCTGGCTTCCGGTTCTGAGCGACTGGTGCACGAGTTATATAGCGACCCGTCGCGAACGACGATCTGGGGGTCCTGGGGCTTGGCCACGACAGGTTATGGACTCTATCCCATCGGGTCGACCTACGATCTCGCTTTGGGTTCCTCTGGCAGCGCCGGTACCACGCTGACCGTCTACGGCAGGGTATTCTCCAACCAGACCACCTCGGGACCCGGATCGTATGTCTGGACCATGACCACCGCGCCAGCCGCCGGCTATGACTACAAGACCGCCGCCGCGTGCCCGACTGGTAGCCGGCAGGCCACGTCCAGTGGCTCCACCTGGACCGCGACAATCAACGCGAACTGCAACGTCTCGGCCACCAACGTGAACTTTGGCTCTGTCGGGGTGCTAGCGTCCGATGTCGATTCGACGGGTTCGGTCACGGTTCGCTGCACCGACTCGACGCCCTACAATATCGGGCTGAGCGAGGGCAGCGGTTCCGGCGCCACGGTCGCTACCAGGAAGATGACGAGCGGCGTCAAGACCGTAACCTATTCGCTTTACAGCGACAGCGGCAGGACCACCGTCTGGGGAAATATGATCGGCACCGACACCTCAAGCGGCACCGGAACCGGGCTGGACCAAGCATACACCGTATACGCCCGCGCCCCTGCTCAGACCACCCCCGCGCCCGGAGCGTACACCGACACGATCATCGTGACGGTTACCTACTGACGAGCCCCAGCGGCCAATCGGGCGTCATCGGCAGACGGCCGGGATGACCACTTGCTGGTTTGCTTTCGGTATGTAGCCGAACGATCCTTGGCACGCTCCCTTGGCGGTCTCGGCAATGACGGTGTTCTTTTGCGCCAGTCCCTTTACATAGGCACGCCCGTCATAGCCGATCACGAAGTCCTGCTTGCCGTTGATCGTAGCGTGCGACCCGACCTCGAGCGGCTGTCCGTCTGGACCCACCAGGATGAGGACTGCGGCGCCGACATTGGTGCGAACCCGAAAATCGACCCGCACGCCGGCTCGGTCGGCGGGCGCGATGACATCCTGCGTGGTCGAGACGTCGGCATCGACCGGCAGATTGGCCGTTTCGATGGCGATCTTGTTCCGCTGATAGGCGCGCAGCCCCGGCACCAGCAGCCGGCCCTTTGCATCGGTGACGCCTATTGGCCGGTTTTCATAGAGCACGCCGACACCGGGCAAACCTGTTTCAACGAGGGCGAAGCTGTCGTCGATCCGGTCCGTCAGGAAGATGCCGGATCCCATCGTCGCGATTGCGCCGTCCAACTGGGCTGTCGCCGTGGTGCCCGAGCTTGAACGCCCGACGGCGGCATCGGCACGTCCATGGGAGGTGCGATAGGACACCGCCGCGGAACCCTCTGAGGATCCGCCCTGGCTGAAGCTGGTTCGCCAGCCCGCACTGCCTGGTTCCTCGCCGAGCGGCTTGCTAACGTCCGCGGTCACGCCGACACCGTGCTTGGCGGCCGAAACCGCCGTAGATGCCATTGCGCCGCCGCCGACTGGGATGGAAAGCCCAGCGAAGAGGCCGGCGTTCCGTCGCCCGCCAAGTTCGGCGAAGGCGGTGGCGTTGAGATAGCCGAAAGGCAGCGTTCGCGAATAGGACGCGGTGAGTATCCTGGAACTCTGGCCTCCGGCCGGCACCATATCGATGTAGCTCGCGCTGATGCTGCCGCTGTCGAACGTCAACGGCGTTCCAACGGAAATGCTGTTGACCATTTTCGGCGGCCTCGCTCGCGTCGATGCATCCATACCTCCTGGTTCGAATGACAGGAGGTCGAAGAAGGCGTGGCTGGGGGCTCCGGTTTCCTGAAGCCTGTCGCTCACCGAGGCGAGATCATCATAGGAACCGAAGGTCATTTGCGAACTGGCATTTACGCTGAGGGTCCCGATCCTGATCTCGTAGGAGGCATAGGACTGCAGCCCGCTGCCGCCTCCGCTATGGCTGCCGGCCAATGCGAACGAGGCAACGCCAAGTGAGCCGGTGCGCATCACTATGCCCAGACCGCCATTGACCAGATCCTTGCTGGCCTCGGCGTGGCCTTCCAGCGTCAGCCAGTCGTAGATGCCTTTGCGCAGGCTTGCCGATGCAACTGGCTGATTGGTGGCATAGGCATCGGACGGGGTCGCGTATCCAAGCCTCGGCAGGCCGGCCCCGAGCGAGAAGTCGAACAGGCCCGGCCGCAGCAGGCTGGGCGAGGCGTAGAACGGCACGCTGGTTCGCGTTTCGCGGCCGGCGGCATCGCGCAGGACGACGATTGCCTGGCCGCCGCCGGTGGTAACGGGAATGTCGGTGATCTGGAACGGGCCGCTGCCGACGGTGTGCGAATAGGTCTTGAGGTCATTAACGTAGACGTCGACCGTCGACGGCACTGCCGCGCTGCCGTTCACCGATGCCAGCGGCTGGGTGATCAGATCGGTGCGAAGACCGAAATTGCGGCGCGCCTGAAACCCGCCGATGCGGATCGGCCTGGTCCAGACGAAACCGCCGGAAATCGCGTCACCAGCCCGATACGACATCAGCGTCACCGGATCGGAATAGGTATAGGCGGTGTCGAGCCTCAAGGCATCAGCGCCGCCGTCGTCCGCCAGCCGCAGGATCGCCGACTGACTGAACGTGCCCACCGGCGAGAAGACGCGCGCGTCGAGGGTGGTGGAAACGCCACTGAAGGTGAAGCCGCCAGCGTCGGGCTCCTGCCGTGACGCCGCGAACAGATTGTAGTTGAGGACACCGCCGAACCCCGCCCGAACGTCAGGCGCGGCCTCATGGCCTGGCGTCGCGTCGTAGGAAATCGTTCCACGCAGGCCATCATTGATCGTCAGGAAAACGCGCTGCTCCCGCACCTCGTAGCGATAGGCCAGCCCTCGCACCGTGTCGAGCATGACTGGGGCTGCCGCCGACCGGACCCGCTTGCCAACATCCAGCCCCAATGCCTGCAACTCGTCGGGCGTTGCGCCAAGGTGCTGGCCGTCGGGAGATACGAAAGCCGCGATCTGGTTGGTGGCGGCGCCATTGATGAAGACTTCGAGCTGAAGCTGTTGGACTGCCCCGGCTGCTTGGTTGGACTGTGTCAGCGTGGCAAAAAGTATCGACAATGTCAGGAAACAAGCCGCATTCACGGCGCGGCGACGACCGGCGCCACGGCATTGATCGTGCCATCGTTGCCCTGAGCCGAGATCGAGACCGATCCCTTGGCGGGGAATTTGCGCCCACCGGTGGGTGCCGCCCATCGCATGGTCGACTGGCCGAGCGCGTACCCGACAAGACCCTCGCCGAATGAAATCTTGTGCCCACCGGCATCGCGTAGCGACAGCGCGGAGATGCGCAGGCGCGTGCCGCCCTTGTTGCGGGCCGAAACGATCAACCGGCCGTCCTGCTTTGATATCGTCCAGTCAACGGCCGGCGGCGTTCTTTCCGGCGAACCGAAGAAGACCGGAATCGAGTGGCGAACCAGGAGCTTCACCGTACCGGTCTTGACCCGGCTGGCGTCCGGAAGCTCATCGACGAGCAGGCGATAGGCCTCCTCGGCCACGACCGGCCGCTTGGCCACGCGCACGATACGGGCGACATAGTTGGCGCCCGGCAGCAGCGTGACGGCCGGAGGAGAGGCAACCACATCTTCCGTCGGCTGCAGCGATTCCTGGCCATCGGCCTGTGACCAGCGAAAAACCCGAATTTGCACGTTTTTCGGCGTCCGCCCTTCATTGCGAAGCGTGATGGTCGACGCCGCGCCGGGCGTGACGACATCGACGAGAGCAGGTTGTACCTGAAGCGAATCCGCGCGGACCTGCACCCCGCCGAACAGCAATGCTCCCACCAAAGCTGGAGCCAGCCTTGCCCAATTCATTTGCCACCCCCTGGCATCGACCGTCGATGCGGCCGACCTTAATACGTTACCGTGACCGTCACCGTATCCGTATAGACGGCTGGCGCGGGCGTTGATTGCGCCGGCACGCGTCCATATACGGTAAAGCTCTGGGCAGCGCCGCTACCGGTCGCCGACACCGTGTTGGTTCCGATAGTGCTGCCCCAGACGGTCGTTCTGCCGCTGTCGCTGTAAAGAGAATAGATGATGGTGGCGGCTCCGTTCGTCATCTTGCGGGCAGCGACGGTCGCTCCCGATCCGGTGCCCGCATCCAGACCGATGTTATAGGGGGTCGTGTTCGTGCATTGAACCTGGACGGTGGATGTCTGGTCGACGTTGGCCGCAATCACGCCCGAGGAGCCGAAGTTCAAGGTCGAAGCGCTGCTGATCGTACAGGACGCGGTGATCGTCATCTGCACGACCATGGGCGTGGTTGTTGTCGTAGCGTGTGCCTCGCCGCCGAAGAATGCCAAGTTCGCCAGGCATGCTACTATTTTACGCCACATTCGACGATGCTCCTTTCGATGGTTCCAGAGTGAGAGCGGGCGGAGGCGGAATTGAAGGCTGTGAGGCCGAGGATCGAGCCGGAATATGTTCGATCTTAGTTAATGACTTGTTACTTATTTAGTAGATACTAACGTACGGAATCGATCCTAACCCTGCCTGTAGAGGCGGGAACCGACGCGAGAGCGCCAAACTGCAATGCGCCTCGTCGGACGCCAGGCGCAATTATCGTGCGTCAGGGCGGCGTTCATCGGGGAGGTTCCAAACGCCGCCAAGAATCCATATGCGCATCGGCGGGATAGTAGATTGGCGTCCTCAAAGACACGCAGAATTCGGTTGCATCTTAGGATGCCCGAGCCCTAGTAAACCAGATGGAGTGTCGTGAACTTTCCAGCGATTGTCTGGAACACGTTCGGCAATTTGCTGGGATCATTAACGGCAAAGTAGTCGGTCGGGTTCGTTGCGCATTTCCCGTAGAGTGTCCGGTTCGCGGCCGTGTCGGATTGCAGCGTGATGGTGTAGATTTGAACTTGCTGCGCCTTTAATTTATCGCAAACGTCAAGCGTCCATCGATCCACGGCGCGCGCGGCGTCCGTCTGGTTGCTGGTTCCGAACCTGCCGGATGCGAGGTAGCCATAGGACGTGTAATCCGACTTTTCCGGTTCGGCGCTCGCTCCATAGACGACATTCTCGCCATCGGTAAGCAGAACGACGATCTTGCTCGTATTCGGGGTCTTCCAAGGGGCGCCGTCGGTGTAGGGGGCGTCCGGTGAAAGCACCCGCATGCCCCAAGAGAGCCCTTCGGAGACATTAGTGCCAGATCCGTTCCACTCTTGCATCTGGGCGGCGGCCGTTCGCAACTTGTCCAAATCCGTGGTCAACGGCACCACTGGAGTCGGGCAGGCTCGGTTTGGGCCGACCGTCAGGGGCGCATATTTGTCGTTGATCTTTTTCGCCTTGGGGTTCTCGTATTTGGCGATCTTCTTATCTTTTCCCTTCGTGTCCGCGCCGTCCATAACGTCATCGGAAAGATACGAGTTGTTATAGACCCTGGCGTCGTTGCCGTAGCTCGCAGATGGACCGGTCGCTTCGCCGGGGTCGTCTGGAGCGAAATAGGGCACAAACAGGGTGTTACCGTCATCCTGGTCGGGGACTACGTCAGAAATGGCAGCGCTTCCCGGGCGTGCCTCGACGCAGCCCTTCCAGCCCGTGCCTTTCCAACCGGTCCCCTGTGCCAGGTCCTTGAACAGGTCCATGTGATTTACACGCTTGCCATCGGGCAGCAGAGGAAAATTCGCGCCGTTCTTCGGCGATTTGCCTTCCATGTCTATCCAGGAAGGGTCAAATTCATCGCCATTCACGTTAACGGCGGTGACGAACGGCACAATCGCCGCGGTCACCTTCCGATCGGGTGACTTTGCTCCATCCAAATTATCGAGAAGTGCTTTGGTGGCGTCCCTGAGAGCCTTGATCTTGGCACCGGCCATCGAGCCGGTGTTGTCCAGCACGAGCACGACTTCGAGGTTGTTCGTCGCCTCCACGCCGCCGGAATCCACTTCGATGTGCTGGTTATCACCGAACAGGAAAGCAAAATTGAGGTTCACGTCCGCGGAAGCGACGGCCCTGGTCTTGACGTAGTTGAAGCCCTTGTCGACGGACAAGGTCACTTTCGCATTGGAGAGTTCAGGGTGATTTGCGACGTTGGCCTGAAAATAGCTATCAAATGCAAGCCTGCGGTTCGCTTCGCCGTCTGACAGGTGCGACGAAGATAGCGTCGCAGCGTCCAGAGAGTTCTGCAGATTGACCTTTGCTCGCATGACGGTGGATACGTCCACCGCGAAACCGACAGCCGCCAGGATTCCAGGCGCCGCCAACGCAAACAACAAAGCGAAATTGCCAGCTTCCGACCGCCAGAATCTATTGATGCCCATGACCCACCCCTCGACTGATGCGGCATATGACCGAGTAATGGTTTAAGGGCGGTTGATTTATTAGCATTCGCGCATAAGGCGACAAAACTTGGTAAACCAGGTTCTAAAGGCCAAGCGCCTGTTCGGCCCAGCAGGCTTTCAAGTCGCTCCAACGACGAATGGATGGCACCTCGGCAACCCAAGGACCTCGCCCGTTCGAGGTACTTCGCCATCCAACCCCTTGGTCACTAAGTGCGACGATCTGCGATCGATAGCCGTCGAACCTCACCTCATACAGCCAGGTTTTTCCGAGGTGGCGAAGATCTATTGCGGACCAAGCTCTCAGATCTTGGATGCTCTTAGAAAGGTCGTCTGCGGAAGGCAGTTTTCTGGCTATTCGTTCCAGAACCGGACGGTCTGCTCACGGCCCCATTTCAGTCATCCCGATCGCATGCCAGTTGGGCCGTTCCTGGCGCTTTCAGCGAGCGGCGGTGCCGATATCCGGCGTTCGGGAGGTTAAGGCGCGAAATAGCGCTGCGTTGCGGGGCAGGGAAGGGCGCGTGTCTTGCCTCCAACAACGTCCTCGCCGGACAACTTTCCACATTCCTTGGCAATTGGTTTGATCATTCGTCCAGCATTCGATTAACAGCCGCCAGATTGGCCGCGAAAAACGGCTGATCACCGTTGGAGAGGGCAAATCGCATCCCTCCAAAATAGCGAACGGGCAGCACCTATAGCAGCGGCCCGACAATGAACTGGCGCAAGATCAAGTGCTACGCCGAAACGGAGATGGACATCATCGGCGTGCAGCGCGAGGCCGGCAAGCCTGCGATGGTGCTTATGGCCGACAAGCGCCGTTATGCCGGCGGTGCGTTCGTTTCAAGGCCGACAAGCGCCAGCGCCTATGGGATCGCGTGCAAGGGAAGGTCGGCAGACCAGTGCCAACCGGGCTCAAGGAGGAAAGGGCCGAATGGCTCCAGCCCGGTCTCGCCGGTCGCGTGAGATTGCTGAAGGGCGAAGAAAAGCTCCGCCATGCGAAGCTGCTCGATTTCAGGGCAAAGCAATAGGCAGCGCTTGCCGCGCCATCGAGACCAAGAATATAATCCCTTCGTTGCGGCGACCCCATTCGCGGAGATCGCCATGCCTCAAAAGACCCTTGCCCACACCCTTGCTGCGCGCGAAACCGTCTACGTGAATTGCCGGCATCCCATGTGCTGCAAGTCGACCAGGCTCGACATTGCGGCGCTTGTCGATCGGCTCGGGCCTGATCATGGTTCCCTGCATCAGGATCTCGTCGGCCTCTTTATCTGCGCGGAGTGCAAGTCGGCGGGGCGTGATCGCCGGCCGGTGTTCTTCACCTTCGTGCCCGATTATCAAAGTCAAGACGAGGCGCGCTGGATGTGTGTTTCGAAACCGACCTTCGAGCGAGGCGCTGGTTAGGGCCAGCATCGCGAATAGGTCAGGCGCTGCCTTTAGGCGGGCGCCAGGACGTGTGCGCACTTCGGCCGCGTAGGAGAGCAGCCAGCGGAAAGGGGCGCTGGCAGGGATCATCCCTATTCAATGAGCGCTTTCTAGCAGCCTAGTGGCGGGAGCGTTGCGACTCTGTTCGGAATTAGCGCGATCGATGCATTCAACGGTGATCGCGAAGGTGCCGTTCTCAGTTCTTCCTATCCAGCCCTTTGATTTTAGATACCAGAGATGAAATTCCAGATGTTCGCGCGGGCAGCCCGACAGGCGTTCGATTTCCGTATCGCCAATGCCAGGATTGTTCACGTCCTGCCGGCGTTTTACGCAAAGAAGCGAGAGCAGTCTGGCCTGAATGACGACATCTCTCTCTAGACCCTTGGTGTCGCCGGCTTGTTCGGTCAGCTCCCGGCGAGAGCTCAAATGGTCTCTATACTGGACATCGTATTGGGCGCGTTTGACCGGATCTTTGAGCGTGTTGTGGGCTTCCACGATTTCGCTGAATCGTGATCCATCGCCCGTGTCCCGATTATCTGGATGGTAGCGGCCTTATTCATGTTCTTTATCAATCTCTTGTAACTTTCGTCCGGAAAGGTGGTGCCGTTAACTGGGGCATGTATCGAGTGACTTCTTGTGATCTTCCACGCTTGGGCATGATCGCGTTTTGCTCAGCACTCTGACGTCCCGATCAACCACGGATTCCGAACGCGTATTTCTCTAACCAACGCCTCCTGGGCCGAATGAACCGTCTTTCTGCTACTCTGGCGGTGCACTCTTTTCCAATGCACGTGTGCGTCTGCAGACGACGAGGATCGATTTGTCAATGCGGCCGACAAAGCCGCCGTGACCTTCGAAGGCACCGTCGGCACGCCCTACACCGTGAACCTGTCGTTCCAGAAGAACGCATTCATGTGGGCGGCTCGCACGGTGTCGGACGAGGCGAGCGAAAGCTCCACGATCTCGGTCGCCACGGACCCGGTAACGGGTAGACGCGGAACGTGATCGTGTTGACGCGCAAGCGGAGAATGGCACCGTCGCTCTTAGCCAGCCTTGCTCGGCCCCGGGGGCGAGCGGCTATATGTCATTCTCCGTTCGGGAGAGGGCGGCGGTCGGCTTTGCCAAAGGCTCCGCGATCAGCATTCCAAGCGAGGGCGAGACTTCCTTCGTCATGGAAGCCGTCTTCAAAAAGGGAACGCCGATGCTGCGCGGAACTGACTATGAGCAAGAGATCATCACTCGCGGCACGCAATACCGCGTGGTGGGCGTGCGCGACGAAACCGACTACTATAAGACAAAGGTCGGAACCTATGCGGGGCACCGCGTTGTCGTTCTGGAAGTCGAGGAAGTGACCGAATGAAGACGCCAATCAACCCCGACAAGTTCCGCGGCCCCTACACGGTCTTGAAGATCGACGCGGAGGTCGAGGCCAAGCTCACCAAGAAACGTGCGATTGAGCGGTTCATCTGCGAGACGATCATTGAAAACAACGACGATCCGAAAGCCGTCCAGGCGGCGAAGACTCGGCTTGCCGAATTGGACGCGATAGAAAAAAGGCCGGGTGACCTTTCCGTCGCAGCTAATGAGCGTGAGCGACGGGCTCTTTTAGCGCGGCTACACCGTTAAGGATCGACCGCTTACCCTGTTAATCAACAATCGGTGAATTCGTTCCACGGGGGACACGGGATTTTCTTCGTGTGCATTCCCTTTCTGTGCAATAGTCGGCAAGCCGCGTCTGAGGGCGGCGGCAATGTCACTGTGGGGTTACAGGGGTGTCTACTGGCCCGCTGATCTGAATATGCTCCAATGGGTGTTTGATCGGCTGTGCTACGAACGCCGCCTAGCCAAAAAAGACCGCGACCAGCGGGAATTCCTAGCCATGGAAATCTTCCAGGTTTTTGATGACGGGGCAACGGACGAAGCGGACCTATTGCGGACGCTTTCCAAGCGACGCGGGCGCCTTTTAGAAGGGCACGAGTTTCCAAACTAACCCACTACCGCTTAGTTCTGCGTGAGGCGTTGTGCTGTCGCTTTGATCGCATCGCCGTACTTCAGAACCTTTCGCCAGCGTTCCGGGATTGCCTTGTAGCCATAGATCGCGCCGGCAATCATTCCCGTCACCGCGCGGACCGTGTCGGCATCGTTGCGAATGTCGTCGTGGTCTGGACGACCATAGCGCCGCTGCCAGCGTGTCGACAACTTGGCCCGACGATGAGACTTCGTCCCGGCGCAATGTCGGCAAAGCGGCCATTTCCTACGCCTTTCTAGAGCGGATCGTTAGCCTGATCGACAAGAACGCCGAGATCGCTATCGACGTTGGCGACGACTACGCAGCGACCCTGGCTTCCCCGGCGGGCGCTACCGCTTGCCGGCCTACGAGGTGACGGACTTCCCAAGTCCTCCAGATCGGACACGATCGAAGGCTGATAAGAAGCGGCCATCGTCGTCGAAATGGTGGAAGAGGCTTGTCATCGCCAAGGTCATCGCCCCTTCTCGGGAGCAGACATCTTCGCGACTATGCTGAAGCTCGCTCGGCGCCGAGAACCCGCAGCAGAATGTCATGGACTCGATGGTCCGCCCTCTCATCTTCCCGTCCGCCCACCGCGCATATGCGCGACGTCGAAACTCCGGGAACGATTGCGTTGGAGCGGCGCTGATCAGGCTGGTTGCGCCTCTTCGGTGTGACGTGCGTTCCAATGGCGCAGAAGGACCGGGACGAAAAGCGCCAGGCCGAGTAGCGACGAACAGAGTTCGGGTGCCACCAGAAGCAGGGCGGCGAACACCAGCGGCACGTTTTCCCACGGGCGTGCTGCGCACCAGAAGGTAGCGTGACAGCGCGGCGCCCAGGCAGGTGATGCCGAGCACGCAGCCGAAAAAGGCGAGGAAGAAGTTCGGCCAGGTGAAATCCTTCGTCACCAGCAGCAGGGATGGCGAGAAGACGAACACGAAAGGAACCAGTGCCTTGCCCATCCCCAGCCGGAAGGCGGTGTTGCCGGTCTTGAACGGGTCCGCCCCCGCCATGCCAGCGGCGGCGTACGCCGCCAGCCCATCAGGATGCAGACGACGCCGGTCATGATCAAGGTGAACAGCAGGGTCAGGCCCTGGGCCGAGAAGATCGCCTCGGGGATGAAGGTGCCGAACAGAAGGGAAAGGTGTCCAGCCGTCGATGTGACGATGTGGGACAGCTTGAAGCCCACTCCGGTCAGGTGACGACGCCCACGACGATGCCGACTGTTGCGGCGGCGGCTCCGACGGCGAGCGCATATTTGGCGCCGTCGCGCAGGCACATCACGATGCGAGCTGCTCCTGAAGTTCACCAAGAGGGGCGCTAATTGGCGACGTGCGGTCGAGGCTTGCGCGGCCTTCGGGGAAGGCAAGTGTCGCATCAGGATGTCGGAAGGCTGTTCGGTCTCGCTGCCAAGGAGGAAGGGGTCCTCCTATCAGATCGGGATGATTGAGGGTGTCGCCTGGCTACCTCGGCCCCCTAAGCACCCCTCGGCATCACGGCACGCGTGCCTGTTATCCGATCACCCGCTCAGAAATTTCTACCAAACATTCCCGACTTACATTAGATACAGCTAATGATATCCCTACGGTACGACCTGAGGAAGGAAGCGGACGAGTCCTGGACGGTGTTCGACGTGTTCACCGGGCTGCCGGCTGTGTACGAGGGCTACGAAGCGGTCGACCTCGATTGGGAGTATGCCGATGACCTGGTGAACCTTCTGAATGCCGAAGACCTGAAACGTAGGGTCGCCCGAGGTGGCCTCTAATGTCACTGCATTGGTTCTCCCCTCCGGTCCCATTCAAGACCAGCCTCAGCCATCGCTACAACGTTTCCTCTGTCGAGACAGCCGGCGAGCTGCTCCTGAAGTTCAACAAGAGGGGTGTTAGCTGGCGGCGTGCGGTCCTGCCCCTTCAGCACCTCTCGGCACCGTGGGTATGGGGGTCGGCACGCGTGCCTGATATCCGATCACCCGCTCAGAAATCCCCCGAGGTGATCTCTGATGGAACCATACCACCTCGAAAGCATTTGCGAGCAGGGTAGGGGTAGTTCCCAATCATGGCCGACCACTATCGATCAGGGCAGATGTCGGCCGCGAACGCTGTTCGGCGGATGATTGCGTCCGAAGAGACCCGCCGTTACCTGCACAAGGTCCTAGACTTGAAGATCGAGGCTCAACTGCCTGGCGCCATCGGGGCACTGCTTGCTTTGCTTGATCAGAAAGGAGAAGACGAACCGTCCGACACCCCCTGATTAAGCTCGGACGCGGGCCCATCAACCTGGTACATTCCGAACCTTATTTCTTCGCTTCGTGACCCGTAAGATGGCTGCTTGGGTTTCTCCGAGGTGGCAGGGTGCGATGAAATCTCAAGCGGTCTTGAAGCTCCGTCCCGATTGGCCCCCAAATGGGACCTTGCTGTACGCCATGTCCTGTTTAGCTGGCGATATGACGCCCGAGGGATGTCCATAAAACGTTCATTGCCGCTGCTGCGGAGGAGGGCAAGCTGGTCCTTGGTCCCAAGTGATGAGACTGGGGTATCCTGTTGCTTGGGGGGCGATACCAGCTCTGACCTGGGCCTCTCTCGCACTGGTCGTCATCAGTCTTCTGATGGTCGAGCCCAAGCAGGAGACTGAGGAAGAACCCCCCTGCTTGATGACTCGCTGGAGGAATTTGCGCCCAGGCTCGATTTTTGACGCTGTCACCCACGGAATGAGAGATCGCACAGCCGAACGGTAACGCGCTTTCGTTTTTCACCGTCGACCAACTATACCGCATACACGACGGTCCGCTCTGCGCCTGATGTCGGCCGTAGAGGTCAGCTTTGCCGCCGCCCTGAAGCAGACAGCGCCAACGACAGCTGGTGGTGCGAGGCGGACCTTAGGCGCCGATGAAATCAACGTCCGTACCTGGCGCAACCGCGACCTGCAGCGCAATTCACTTTCAATTCAAGTCCCGCACAGCGGTATTTGAGGCTGTCTCGGAATTCAGGCTTTCGAAAGTCGCCTTCGAAAACGGGATTCTGTAGATCGGTCTGTGCTATGTCGCTTAATCGACAGGAGTGGACAAAGTGAGCGAGACTCGGAAGCTTGCGGCGATCCTGGTCGCCGATGTGGTCGGATATAGCCGGCTGGCGGCGTCGGACGAAGATCGAACGCTGGCGCGACTCCGAGCGCTCCGGAGCGATCTCATCAATCCCACCATCGCCGTGCACAGGGGGCGCGTCGTGAAGCTCACGGGCGACGGGACCCTCGTAGAGTTCCGGAGCGTTGTTGACGCCGTGCGTTGTGCAATCGAAATGCAGAACGGTATGGTTGAGCGCAACGCTGGTCTACCGCCTGGGCGACGCATTGAATTTCGCGTCGGCATTCATCTCTGCGATATTGTCGAGGAGAGCGACGGCGATCTGATGGGCGATGGTGTCAATATTGCCGCCCGTCTAGAAAGTGTCGCTGAGCCGAACGGCATCTGTTTATCGGCCGCCGCTTACGAACATGTGCGCGACAAGATCAAGGAAGAATTTGTCGATCTGGGCGAAAAGGAGCTCAAAAATATCGCACGCCCGGTGCGGACCTATGGTCTACGTTTGCGGGATACAGTGCCAAAATCCGAACCGGCTGCGTCTGCCGAGTCCTCCGAAAACTGGGCGCTACCCGACACGCCTTCGATTGCTGTTCTGCCATTTCAGAACATGGGGGGCGACCCGGAGCAGGAATACTTCGCCGATGGCCTTGCCGAGGACATTATTACTCGGCTGTCGCGTCTTCGTTGGCTCTTCGTGTCAGCCCGCAACTCTCTGTTCACTTACAAGGGAAAAGCAGTCGACGTCAAACAAGTCGGTCGAGAGCTTGGCGTGCGGTATGTGCTCGACGGAAGTGTAAGGCGCTCAGGGCATCGCCTCCGGATAGGCGCGCAAGTCAGTGACACATCGACCGGCGTCCAAGTGTGGGCTGAACGATACGATGTAGAGTTGTCGGAATTCTTCGCGCTTCAGGATCAGATTGCCGAGAGTGTCATCGCCGCGATCGAGCCGCGGCTCTACACGGCGGAACAGCAACGCTTTCAGCGCAGTTCCCCCAACAGTCTTGACGCTTGGGGTTTCGTCATGAAGGCGATGCCATATGTCTGGACCTGGAGTTCGGCGACCGAAATCGAGATTGCACAAGGATTTTTGAAGCAGGCTACAGACCTCGATCCTAACTATCCCCGCGCTAACAGCCTGTTGGCGTGGGCTCACGCGGCCCGCGTTCTGTCAGGGTGGGCCAACGCAGTAGACATTCTGCCCACCTCTCGGGCCCTCGCGCAGCGGGCGATCCAACGCGATCCCGAGGACCCGTGGACTCATTTAGCGGCAGGGTTTGTCCACATGGTTTCGCGAGGCTTCGACTCTGCTGTGAGAGAACTAAATGAAGCAATCGAGCTAAACCCGAGCTTCGCGTTTGCGCATTCGATCCTGGGCTCAACTTACGGATATGGCGGCATGCCAGCCGACGGGCTCAACCACCTTGAAATTGCGGGAAGGCTAAGTCCTCGCGACTATACCTATGCGGCGAACTTCTCCATTCTTGGGTTATGTCATTTCATGGCCGGGCGGTATGCAGACGCGGTCCAATGCGAATGTAGGGCGGTGGAACTCCGCCCCCATTTCGGGTCGGCATGGCGGACGTATGCGACGGCCGCTGGTATGGCCGGTGAACTGGACATCGCGGTTCATGCGCTTTCGGAGGCCAAGCGCCTTCAACCGTCCCTGTCGCTCCAATGGGTTGAAAAATTTCATCCGATCGTTCACGACAAGCACCGTGCCCTCTATGTAGAGGGGCTGCGAATTGCCGGGCTTCGATAGTTGCGGATGCTACTGGAATAGCGCTTGTTTCGTTTTTCGCCGTCGACCAGCTGTGCCGCCATACACGACTCTCCGAGCTGCGCCTAAGCCGGTCGAAAGAGATCAGTTTGCGACTTCCCGAAAACAGACCTCCGCCCCTACGCCCTATCAATTCGGATCGCGACCTGAAGATAAGATCAGTCCGCTGGAGGTGGCCACCGCGCAACTGCCTGTGCGTCACGACGATGTAAGAGGTGGCCGGCCTAACCGCGCGGTCGGGTGGTCGAGCCGCGGACCAAGAGTTCGACCGGTATCATCACTTGGCTCGGGGCGCCGTTTGCAAACACCGCCGTGGCGGCGAGCCTCCCCTTACCGACAATGTCTTGCGCCACTGTCGTGAGCGGAGGGGTGGTGCGCGAAGACTCCGCGGTGCCATCGAAGCCAACGACCGACATGTGCTCGGGTATCTTGATTTTGCGCCGACGCGCTTCGTCGAGGACGGTGATTGCCTGCCAGTCGGACATAGTCAAGATCGCCGTTGCTTGCGGAGCCCGATCGAATATGACCGCTCCTGCCGTCTGTCCGGATAGAGTTGACGTCCGGACCGGCATCGCTTTCAAGGATAACGAAGGGCAGCCGCCGGCGTTTTAAAGATGCGATTAACTCGATGTCCGCGCTGTGGCCCAGGATGAAGCCGTCAACTAAGGCCTCGCGAATGGTGGAGGTGCGTGTTGCGTCCGTACCATTGACCAAACTCAGTGTCGCTCCGGCCTCGTCACAAGCAATCGAGCCGGCAGTGATGAGCGTAGGAGCGAGGAGGTGAAGCGCGCTATGCTTTCTTCTTCGACTGGTATGACCGATCGACCTGCACCCCAACGCCGTCCTGCTGCACAAGGAACCGAAGCCGCGCGGCATCGTTGATCCTTACCAGATTAAGTTGCAGACGGGGCTTCAAGTCTGGCTAATGATTTTGAAGCTTCCGATGGACCGATTTCATGGCTCGCAGCGCCCTCGAGCCGGCGGAGCCAGGCTCGCCATCGCAGAGTGTGGCGCCATCACCTGTGGAGGCACAACTGGCGCTTGCAGATGCGGCGCGCGCAAACGCTGGCGGTCGCCTGTGGGTCATCGCTACTGCGGTTCCGCTCCTGTTCATGATCAGCGGGCTTGTCATTCGGTATGCTGCATTCGCTTCAGTATCGGCAGGACCAGGCTTCGAAGCTTATGCGCGTGCACTCTGCCGGTGGGACTGCGCGTGGTATGTGGACATTTCCGAACACGGTTACGAGCGTTTTCCCATTCCAGGCCAAAGCAACGTCGGACGCTGGGGCTTCTTTCCATTGTATCCCATGCTCGTGGCTACTCTTCGGTTTGTTTTCCCCTTCCCCACGATTCTGATCGCGACGATCACTTCGATTGCATGCAGCTACGGCGCCTGTCTGGTGGCATGGCCACTGCTGGAGAAGAACATGCGTCCTTATGTGCTGTATTGCGCTTTCCTGCTTAGCGGCCCGTTCTCCTTCCACTTCACCACCGTCCTTACCGAACCTCTTTTCGTGCTCCTGACGTCGTGCGTCTTTTTGGCACTCAAGCGCTCCAGCTATCTCACCGCCGGCGTCTCATCCGCTTTGCTATCGGCAACGAGGCTTGTCGGGGTTCTTGCTGTCTTTGCGACCGTCATTCAGATGTTCGAGCAGCACCGGCAGCAGGGCGGGTCGGCGGTGTCTTTCCCGCGATGGGTGCTTGGTCGTCCGGATATGCTCGTAGCTATCTTCATCTCGCCCGCCGGCTTGTTTGCTTACATGCTCTTTTTGTATGTCACCGTCGGAGACGGGTTTGCCTTCTTGCACGTCCAGCGCGCGTTTGGGCGGGTGGCTGGCGATCCGCTCCTTTTTCTATGGGACGGTCTCTCCGCTGTTCCGACAAAAGGATGGCTGCCCACCGCGCCGCAATGGAGCGCGCTCGCGGCGCTCATAGGGTTGACCCTATCGGTGGTTCTGGCGGCTCACAGGCGATATGGCGCTGCGCTCTTCTGCGCGATCAGCATCATCCTGCCGTTAATCACGAATCTGGCTTCCATGGTCAGATACGTCATTGGGCTTGCGCCGCTGATGATGTTGATCGCCGAGCTGCTGTCGGCATCGAAGCTGACCTATCTCGTGACTTTGGCTCTTTTTCTGAGCACCTGCTATTTCATGACTCTGGCGTGGATCGGAGGCTATCTTGCCCTGGTCTGACAGCCAGGCACCCTATGGACGTGCTGCCTCCATTGGCGGCTACGCGCTGGCGGTGGTTCTGGCCGCGTCCGAGATCGTCATCCTCGCGCTCGCTCTCAATCCAGATGTCAACGCCGATTATCGGGGCTATTACATCGATCGCACAACGACGTGCCTCAACCGCGATGCGGTCGGCAGCTACACTCTTGGCCAGACGGTGTCGTTCCGGTCCGACGGCGCCAAACAAGCAGCCGGCATGATGGTCTGTGGTTGGTCGGGCCCGGTAGCCGACGGAACCCATTCGCTGGGCGAGACCTCTCGGCTCCGCCTGGAAGTACATCCGCTCCGCCACGACCTTACGGCAACGCTACAATTGTCCGCCATCATTCGTCCACCACAGATCACACAAAGGGTAATGATCTCGGTGAACGGCGTTCGGGTACACGAGGTAACACTGTCGAGCAAAGAACCGCAGACGATCTCGTTCGCGATCCCGCCTGCAGCGTTTGCCTGCGCAAAGGTACTCGAAATGACCTTCGACTATCGCGACGGGATTCCGCCAAGCCCAGCCGCCAGCAACATCTACAAACGCGCCATCAAATTGGTGTCGTTCCGGCTGGACGCCGGCTAAGTCGTGTGGACTCTTGGAATTCCCAAGGCTGAGCAGGTCAGATTCAAGGCTGTCTTTTGGAGGCAGCCACGGGAATTGTGGACCGTCTGACCCTCCGCGAAGGCACCCGAAATCATCGAATGCCCTATAGTGACTGGTGGTTTCGACTACCTGGTCAAAGCACGAATAGTTGACGTGGCAACATTTCAAAATTCCTGCAGCAGCTCATTCTGCCGCTTTCTGGTGTCAGGAAAACGCATAGTTTCGCGTCGATCGATGATGTCAAGCCGGACGTGTTGTTGTCGCTTTGACGCGTGCGGGTCGTTCTGTCGATCAGACAAGCGTCCACCGACCTAGAGCACTTCACCTTTCACGCAGACGGTGAAGTGCTCTAGCTCTTTCGTTTTGAGGCAATTTCGGACGGAAAACCGCTTCACACTTTCCTGGAATTACCATATTTCAGCGGCAGCAACAGTTCCGCGCTCACCTCATGTGCCTGCGCCTGCGGGATGGAAAAGAGCCGGCGTTTGCAACAGATCGGGAAGTCGCGTGCCTCCTCGCCGCTGGCCGGCAGCCAATCACGATAAAGGTAGAGCGCCGCGGGCTCGAGATTGCTGGTATTGCCGGGATAGCGCAGTACCGCGCAGCGTCCTCGACCGATCTTGCGATTCAACATGTGCCTGCCAGCAACGGCTCAAAGGCAAGCCCGATCCACGGTTGAACGGCGGAATATGGTCGTTTTCCGACAAACGCGTTCATACCGCATGCGATCGTTCTCGCGGACAAGGCACCCGATGGCGACGGCATCCGCACACAATCGAGGAGCAGGCGCCAGTTCAACGCGGCAAAAACCAATCATAGGTGAAGCCGTGCTTCAGCGAGCGGCTTTCGAGCAGTTCATCAGATTCGTGAACGGTGAGCTGCCTCCAGACGCCAATCTTCTGGTGGAGCACGCGTCAGCCGTCGCCGGACTGATCGGGAATGCGTTGTGCAAAAACCCATCGGTCGAGCACGACGAAATTGATCGCGGGCACAAGCAAGCAGGTAATCATAATGGGAAAGATGAGCGGCAGTCCCAGCTTCGCCGTCAAAAGCGCCGGCGCGCCACAGGCGATCGCCAAACCGACCGCCGCCAGCACCAGAAAACGCGGAGCCTCTGATCTATGGGGTCCATGCGAAATGAAGGTTACTGACCTGTGCGCGAGATAGGAAAACAAGGCTGCGGCTGCGTAAGCTGCAAGGGACGCCTGGACGGGACTGAAGCCGAGCCGTTCCGATTTGACAAAGGCGGCCGCCAAGGCGGCATACAGGATTGTGGCGGCGATGCCGACCAGGCCGAAGCGCGCCAGAAGCTTTAGGACGGCGCCGCCGGCAGACCGATGTTCAGACGCGCGCACTACACGCATACTGGGCCCCAAGTGGCAGCAGCGCGAGGGCACGCTCAACATTTCTGGCGAACCTGCCGGCCGACGGGAGCAGCAGGAAGTGCTCGGATCGAACCTCCCTGAAGCCTGCCTGTCGAAAGAGGGCCGCTGCTTTGACGGCGTTGAGCAAGACCGCGTCCTGGTCGAACGGACACCGGAGCACCGCCAGGCGCGTCAGCGGATTATAGGGATTGTGCTCGATGATACAGGCGACGCCGCCTTGCCGCACGACCCGTCGGATCTCACGAAAGAAATCGAGCCAGTATGCGGGCGAAACATGATGAACAACGCAACTGGCAAAAGCCAGGTCGAACACGCAATCGTCATAAGGCAGGCTCGTCGTGGTGCATGTCCTATAAACGACGCCCGGATTGTCCTCGCTGGCGCGCTGGATCGACTCTTGCGAGACGTCGCAGCCATCTAGGCGCTCGAAAGCGCCATCTAAGTAGGGATGGAGCGAACCGACGCCGCAGCCCACATCAAGCGCCCGCAGCATGGCCCCCCGCCGACGAAGTCCTCGCTCAGCGACCAGGCGCCGAAGCAGGTCGGCCTTAGCAACCAAAAAGAATTCGTGCTTGAGCCCGGAAAACCGGATCGACCCATCGATGGTCTCCCCATAGCTGGATCTATAGCTGTCGAAGAGTTCGGACACTGGGAGCGACTCCGTTCTTGGGCTTGCGAAACGATCTCCGGCTCCCATCAGCGACGGCACGCACCGGCTCGTCGAAGCCGGTAAGCTGATCGATCACGTAAAGAGGGCGGCGTTTCACCTCGGCGTGGATGCTACCGACATAGAGACCGACCACGCCGGTCATGAACAGATTGATGCCGCACAGGAGCGATACGATCACCACGGTGGAAGTCCAGCCGGCAATGATGCCGGCTTCAAAGATCCAGGCGAACACGGCATAAGCGCCAAAGGCCAGCGCAAGTGCGGAAATGGCCGATCCGCCCCAAAGCGCAAAGTGGAGCGGCTTTTCCGAGAAGCTGACAATGGCGTGAACAGCAAGGTGCACCATTTTCCAGAAAGGGTACTTGGTCTGGCCGATGGTCCTTGGGGGGCGTTCGAACGGCACTGCCGTTTGCTTGAATCCCATCCAGCCGAACATGCCCCTGACGAAGCGGTCGTGTTCAGGCATATGTTTGAAGACCTCCAGCGCATGGCGGCCGACCAGACGGAAATCCCCGACGTCGCGCGGGATGTTGACCGGTGTCATCTTCTCCAGGAAACGGTAGAAAAGATCAGCGCTGAGACGCTTGAACCAGGATTCGCCCTCGCGCTTCACACGACGGGCGTAGACGATCTCGAAACCTTCCTTCCACTTTCCCACGAGATCGAGAACGACCTCCGGTGGGTCTTGCAGGTCGGCATCCATGACGATGACGGCCTCACCGGCAGCAGCATCCATGCCAGCGGTGATCGCAATCTGGTGTCCGAAATTGCGGGAAAGCTCGATAAGCCGGAAGCGAGGGTGGGCGGTGACCATACGCCGGAGGTATTTGACGCTGCCATCACGGCTACCGTCATCGACAAAAATCGCTTCGGTCTCTCCGTCCAGCTGACAGATCAGCGACTCGATCCGTTCGACCAGTCGCGGCAGCACTTGTTCTTCATTGTATATCGGCAGGACCAGCGAGTAGCGCGGCGACGCGTTCACTCCCGTCCCGATGCTTTGGATGACAGAGGCTCGCATGCGGATGAAAATGAAACGCCCGCATCAAAGTTCCATAAGGTATAGCTAATTTATAAAATTTTAGATACGGCGAGTCCAGGCAACGATAGGCGCAGTGCTGGCACCTGCTCAAAACTCAACAGTTCATAAGCTGCCGCATCGATGCGATCGCGAACCGCCTATGGGAACGATGACAAAGTCTTCAATCCGCGAGACCGCCTTCGCGATGTCCAACGGCATGAGTGATCGCTTCGTACACGCTGCCGATCTCTTCATCGAGTCCGGAATTGGAATGCCTTCGAGGCGGCCGCCCGCAGGGCCTGGCCAGCCATATCGGTCACATGTCGGCCCGGGTCGTCGACTGGCCGTTTCGGGATGTTCGGAGACCGTCTGTATAAAAAGTCGGCACCGCGGGTGCGGCGGTCGCTGGAGTGACGACCCCGCCGAGACAAACCTTGGGGGACATTGTCAGGCCTTTCGCGATGGCCTCGGGCGCGAGGTAAGGTCCTCACCCTGTTCGGGTTGCACGCCGACCCTGTGTTCATAGACGAGCGTTCCACCCTTCCAGCCGGTATAGAGAAGGAGCAGGACGATGATCGTCGACAGAGCCAGGCCCCACGGCAAAGCGCCCTCGGCAGCTCCGGCGCTCAGGCGCAAGAGGAAGCTGGCGAGCGCGAGCACCACTGCCGTGACATTGCCGATCATATGGTGCCATGCCGCGCTTATCGAGCGCACGGCAGCATTTCCGAGGAAGTCGGCAAAGCCGGCCAGCGCCGCGGCAGCGCTCATGAACAGGGCAAAGCCGAGCAGCCAGAAGGAAGCCTCGGGCCAGAATGCATTGCCGGTCGACCAGAACATCACATCCGAAAGGAAGACCGAGACCAGCAAGGCGATAGGGAAAGGAATCAACATCGGATGGATTGGGTGACGGCCAATCTTGGCGGTGGTTGCAACGCCCAGGAGGTGATGTGTCTCTGGCATATCTACTAACGTCGGGTTCGGGAGAGTGTTCCCGCGGCGATAGAGACTTCCGTCGTCGCAGCGGGCCGGAGAACGGCTGGGCAAAGCGCCCTTGCGATAGGAAAGATGTTCGCCCGCCGCCTCCTCGGGCTGACCGAGATCCGGCCGGGGAGGGTATAGCGCTGGTCACCAGCAACGCTCCACAGGCGACGCAGTGCAGGCATGAACGTTGGCCAACACGTAAGAACCTGCGCCGACGCTCAGGGGGAAACACCCGAGCAGCGGGCCTGTGGCGCGCACCAACCTGCAAGCCTCCAGCCGTGACCGTCCTTGTGCTTGACCAGTTCAGTCCTACCAGCTTTGGCGACCATACCAGTCGTCGACGTCTTGACGTACGCGATCTTTCTCGATGCCGTAGCGTTCCTGGATTTTGCCTTCGAGCTGATCGCGATTGCCGGCGATGCGGTCGAGATCATCATCAGTGAGCTTGCCCCACTGTTCCTTGACCTTACCTTTGACTTGCTTCCAGTTTCCCTCGACTCGGTTCCAGTCCATGACGATTCCTCCTTTGTTTCATCGGAGAAAAAACGGTCGTACGATCCGGAGGTTCCGCCAACGCAAGTGACGACGAGCCTATGGCCGACGAAATCATGATGACAGCCTTCCAACCAGAACTGGCCGGTTTGCAGAGCCTGCAAAGGTAAAGTGCGAGAATGGTTCCGCGAACAAAGAGAACATACGATTTCGTTGTGCCAGTCGCAGCCGCCGTCGCCTTTGGTCGGATGCCAAGGCCACTCAGGTCCGCGCTCGAAAAGTATTCGTTATTTAAGTATCGAACACCGTTTAAATACGACATTGCGGACGCTGTGCTTGGTGGCGATCATCGCATCCGTGAGCAAGCGCATCGAGGGGTCGCGCTGCGCATTCCGACGGCCATTTCCCCTGTTCGAAATGGATCCGTGAGCCGTTGGGGCGGGGCGACGTTCTGTTGGAATCGCGATTGGCCGGGAGCTTCGACCGCGCGACCGGCGGCCTGTTGATTTGGGCTGACAGCCTGGTCGGCGGCCGGCGACGCGGCTACAGCCGTTCGATCCGGCTAAGAATGCCGTCGCAGCGCTCAGGCGTTCAGTGCTACCCCGGCGGCAGAAGGATGACTCACCCGTCATTGGTTAGTCGGTCTCGCCGGCACTATGCTCACATCAAAGCTGGCTGGCAGCGGCTGATGCGTGTTCTTGATGGCCGCCGTCGTGCTCCTATCAACGGGCAAGATTATCACCATCCGGGCCGTTCGTTCTGGCCACAGCGGTTCTCCGAAAAGCAGGAACAAGATTGCAACGATGCTCATCAACAGGAGCGTCGCGCAGGTATTCACGATGATCTCGCCAAGGCGCATACAACTCTCTCCGACCATGAGTGCCCGCCACATCGCGGGGGATGTCGGGCACTCATTCGACTGACGATGAAGGGACGGATAATCGACAGTCGACATGAGCAAATGGGCAACCGGGATGAATGGTTTCACACATCGGACCTTTGCAGCGGGACCCAGGACTTTGGTCGCAGTTGTGGGCTGTCGGCAAGACAACACGTTGCCAGCCCAGCTAACCGGATCCTTCAAAGTTTCTTGTGCACCCCAGTCACACTCGGATCACTGGTGCTTCTGGCCAGATTGGATCGCGCACGCATCAGCCGGGCGCGACACAGCTTACCGCTCGGAACAGGCGCGCCGTCAGTTTGCGGTCGGAAGGGCTTGGCAAGCCAGGCTGGGAAACGCACCGCCAGCATCAGGCGGTTCCGCGAGATCAGGACCAGTACGATGCTGGTGGCCAGATAGGGCAGGGCAGACAAAGTCCTGCCGGTATGTCCAGCAGCGCCTGTCCTTGCAGCGGGCAGGATCGCCATGCCGCCGAGGAGCCATGCGCCAAGCGAAATGCACAGCAGCAGCCAGAGCGACATCACCAGCGCCAGCGCGATCCAGCGCTTGCTGACGGTCATGTTCCTCGACCGACAGCGGGCGTGTAGGCGACCGACAGATGGCGTCTGTCAAGCCCGCCATTGCTCCGCCGAACAGCAACCATGTAGCGGATCCTGATCACGCTGTAGCCGATCGCATGCGACGTCTTTGTATGGCGCCATTTATCACGACGCCTGCCGCCAGCCCGTCCCATCGCACTTCCGGCTTCCAGCTCCAGCGGACACGGCCTGAGCCGCATCAACATAATCGCTGGTCCAGTCGAGGACGAATGCCGTCAACTGCTTGCCGGAAGCGAACTTCGCCATGTCACTGGCAAGCCGATCGACCAGGCGCCGCCTTCGTCGCCTTGCGGTGAGCTGGCTATCTGACGCAGTGATCTTCGTCTCGTTGAACCAGGAGCTGGTGTGAAGCGACAGGCCGGCGCGGAAAAATCTCGGTCATCTCGAATACCGGCAACATGGAGGCGCCCACCTCTGGTGCTTTCTGCTTCGTCCTGAGATCCATGATTTCCTCGTCGCGTCTGGCAATTCGACTTTCCAGATTGGCGATGCGTTCGCTCAGCAAATAGCGTCCAACGGCAAGCCCGCCACCTCCAAAGAGCACGGCAAATGTGGCGAAGGCCGCCGGATTGGCCGCTACCAGGGCCGAGTTGCTCTGTAGAAAAGCAATAAGATCATGCATGGGCAGACCCGGTCCTCATCATCCCGCTAACAGCTCAAGGCAGTGGTCCCGCCGGCGGTTCGTAGCGGCCACGGGTCTCGAGAGGGCTTTCGTAGCAGGCGATGAGCTTCTCCGCTTCAAAGTGCAGTTCGGCCTTCGATTCAGCGTCAAGGTACCTCGTGGTCATTACGATCTGTCCTCCTGGCGAGTTGCCCTGCGCGATGTTGACAACGCGTCAAGCCTGTCTTGAAGATGTCCGTTGAGAACGATCATTTCCTTCAGAGCCTTCACCGAGTCGCCTTTATGCTGGGCAATGAACTTGTCCGCGATTGCTTGGAGGACGGCTTCCTGGCGGCTGTCCCGCGTTACAATGTGGGCCATGGTGTACTCCAAAGCTTCGTGCCCATTGTGAACAAAGACGGAACAAAAGTCAAGAACGGATTGAGTTGGCTGGGAGTTAATTCCTATCTTCGAGCCACGCCGAACCCAGCAGAAGACCGCATCGCCTTGTGCAAACCCGGCGCCGAGAGCCTGAGCCTGGGCTCTCCGGTCCGGTGCATCGACTGCAACATCACGCACCATTACCGGCCGGGGACCTCCGAAGCGGGTCGGGGAATTGATCGGTACATGCGTTCTGAATGGTGCAAGCGCCGGGAACTTGACGTGGAATGACTGCTGCCAAGTGCGTCGGTGGACCCAGCGTTCGCATTCGGCGGTTTATCGAGGCCCGCATGGCGCGCCGCGGCGTCTGGCGCTATGACGCGGTCGTCATCGTGCAGCAGTAGACCTGCCCAATTCCCTACCGAACGCTCTCCGTAGTCCGATGCTATTGGACGCCACGCAAAGCCGGATGTGAGCGCCGCATTCACCGACCGCGACTTCGCCGCCTCCGTTCACTGCTGCGGGCTTTTCGACGGGCAACTCTAAGTTCGGCGAGTGTTGGCCTCCACCAGCCTCTGAAGCGTTCGGTCGGACCGGCAGTTGACCGAGCGGGCCATGTGCTCACAAGTTCGGCCAGCGTAGCCGAACGCCACTTGCCCCAAACGAAGTCGCCGTTCGCAGGCATTGCATGGGGATAGAAGGCGGCTGCGTCCGATAGCTCAACAAGTTCACCGGAAAATTCATCAAAGACGACAATCCCGTACTGCTCGGTTGCGACTGCGCGGCCCAAGATAGGTAGATCTTGGGCTGGCAAAGGATAGCGATGGCGTCGGCGCTCAGCAGCCCGCTGTTGCGCGGCCCGATAGGCTTCAGTGTTTTTGGCGGCCGCCCGTCGCCGTTTCCTCTCCTCCGGTTCGGCATGCTGCGCAGCTTTTTCGATGGTCGGCCATCGGCGCCGGAGCTCTTCATATGACCGGAACGGAACTCTCCAGGCCCGCAACTCATCGTCCCAACTCGCCCACGGAACGGCGCGCAATTCTTCAAGCACCGCCCGCGAAAAAGGCGTGCGGATGCGGAGGTCGTCCGCGATTTCCAGATACTGGCTCGATATCGGGTCGAAGGCGAAGGCATCGCGACCTTTGTAGTCGTCATGGGGCGCCCGCTGCGTTGCCTCCTGCGCCAGCCAGCGCTCGATCCGCCGGGCTGCTGTCTTGCCGGGTACGAACCAGCTCCTGCGCTCGTCACTCCATCTGGCACGCGGAAAAGCTTGCTGAAACCGCTCGACCGCCATTCGATCGAAGGAAAAGCGGGCTTCGGCACCACGTGCCTCCTGTTTCTGCGGCGCGGGATGATCGTCGGTTTCCATCACACTGCATCAATCGACTTCGCTGCACGGAACGCGTCGCCGGCCATAAAGGTTCACCAGCCGACGGGCCCGCGGGAATACGGCGACTATGGTCATGCCCAACGTTTAGGCCCTGCGCGGAAACTTTCCCCACACTCGGTGGTTAAGAAGAGCCAAGGATGAACGATGTCTCATCAGAGGTGAGGCTGCGGCCGTGTGCGGGTACTGATGAGTCGGTACGAAATGACTGGAAAGGATTGGTGATGCCGTCCAACCCTACACGGAGGGCCAACAACTCCCCCATCGGCGGCATGGTGGCACAGTCAAGCTCCGAGCCTTCCATGCTTAAACCGCCAGAGGTCGAATGACCCGCATCGCAACCTTCAACGTCAACGGCGTGAACGGTCGGCTGCCCGTGCTCATCAAGTGGCTGGCGCAAACCAACTATGACATCGTATGCCTTCAGGAGTTGAAGACCTCGGATGACAAATTTCCCGCCGAAGCCATCCGGAACGCCGGTTACGGCGCGATCTGGCACGGGCAAAAATCTTACAACGGCGTCGCTGTACTCGCCCGAGGAAAGGAGCCGCTGGAACGTCGACGCGGCCTGCCAGGGGATCCTGACGATACTCACAGCCGGTATATCGAGGCCGAAGTGGATGGCATCGTCGTTGGCTGTCTCTACCTGCCAAACGGCAATCCAGCGCCCGGCCCGAAATTCGACTACAAACTCCGCTGGTTCGACCGTCTGATCAGCTATGGCCAGGTGCTGCTCAGGGAAGGGATCACTAGTGTTCTGTGCGGCGACTACAACGTCGTGCCCACACCGATCGATGCCGTGGTGCCGAGACGTTGGACAGGCGACGCGGTCTACTTTCCGGAGAGCCGGCAGGCCTACGCCCAAATGCTTGGCAACGGCTGGATCGATGCCGTCCGCCGCATCCATCCGGAGAAAGGCATCTACACCTACTGGAACTTCTCCTTCCGGGGCGGCTATGATCGAAGTTCCGGCTTACGAATGGACCATCTCCTTGTGAGCCCGTCGCTGTCGAACAGGTTGCGTGATGCCGGCGTGGACGTCGACTTGCGAGGGTGGGAAAAGCCGAGTGATCATGCGCCAGCCTGGATAGAGCTCGCCTCGTCCGACATGTAGTTGGCAAGCCCATTGTTCGGCGGAAATCGCTTAGCGACGTCGTTCTATTGCTGGCAAATTCCCGGTGAATGGAATGCGCCTTCAACAAGGGAGACGTTTGCCGGATCCATCGGGTCCAACTGCGCTCCGGACTGCAAGCGTCCGACCATCGCCCCTCATTGCGCCGGGGCTGCCAATCCGGTCGACTGCGTCCAGCAGGCTGCGGAGCATTTAAGGTCGCATCAGCCGCACGGTCGCGCGCTCGTCCACCGCAACAGTTCCTCGGCGGCTTCCTCGACATTGTTGCACCGATACGTGACGCCAAGACAGCTGGTTCTTACGCGCACTGGGGGAGAACCAATGAGCGACATCGATACGTAAGCAATGAAATAATAGTTCCCCACGGCACCCGAGCGATGATCCGGCCATGCGCCGCCCCTTAAGCCAGCTCTGCCCGGAACCTATTCAGCGGCATCAAAGTTGAAGTCGAAGGTGGAGGAATGTTGCGCCATGAGTTCCGAAGCCGGAGATGGCCGGCTCTCATTCGTTGAATTTCAGTCGCCGACGCTGGTTGCGAAAGCCCCCGAGGGCGGCGAATGGCTTCACGAGATCAAGTACGACGGCTACCGCACCGAGCTGATCATCGAGGGCGGCAAAGCGCGGGCCTTCACGCGTCGGGGCTACGACTGGTCACATCGGTACCGACGAATTGTTCAAGCAGCGGCGGGCTTGCCGGTGAAGGCGGCGATCATCGACGGGGAGGCTGTCGTCCTCGGCGACACCGGCCTGCCGGATTACCAGGCCTTGGAGCGGGAGTTGGGCAATCCCAACTCCGCAAGGCTCATCTTCTATGCATTCGACCTGCTGCACCTCAACGGGCGCGATCTTCGGGAGCAGCCGCTGGTAAAGCGTAAGGCGGTGCTGGAGAAGGTGCTGAAGAACGCGGCGCCGACACTGACCTATGCCGAGCATCTGGAGGTGAGCGGCAGAGACGTGTTTCAACATGCCTGCCGGATGGGATTGGAAGGGATCGTCTGCAAACGCGCCGATGCCACGTACCGCTCGGGGGTTCAGGCCAGTTGGCTCAAGGTGAAGTGCATCAAGAGCGACACCTTTCCCATTGTCGCTTTTGTCGAGAAACTCGGCGCTCACCCGCGCCGCATCGCATCGCTCTACATTGGCCGCCGCGAGGGCGACCGGCTGCTTTATGCCGGGAAGGCAAGAAGCGGGTATACGTTGAGCGCTGCGCAAGCGGTTCGCGAGCGGCTCGACCCGCTGATCATCAGCAACTCGCCGCTCTCAGAGCCAATTGTGAAACCGAAGGCGACCTGGGTCAGACCAGACGTGCTGGCCGAGGTGCAATTCAGCGGCGTTACTGATCGCGGCGTGCTGCGCGAGGCGGTGTTCAAGGGCCTGCGCGAAGACCTCGTGACGATCCCGGCCAAGCCTCCTGCTCCCTCGAAGCGACGTGGCGCAACGCGGCAACATGGCGTTCCCAGCGAGAACATCCTGCAACTGCTGCCCGACGCAGTCTCGCCCTCCAAGGAAGACCTTGCACGTTATTGGGAGAGAGTTGCGGATCAGGCTCTCATCCATCTCGGCCAGCGACCGCTGAAGCTGGTCCGCCACGCTCATGGCGCAACCTTCTACCACAAGGGCGCGCTGCCGAAGATCCCCGCATCCGTGCATCAGTTGCGGGTCCAGAAGCGCGAGGGTGGCGAAGGCGTGCGCGTGTGGGTAGACGACCTTGCCGGCCTGCTGGGGCTGGTGGAGATGGATGCTGTAGAGCTACACCCTTGGAACGCCACCGTTGACGATATCGAGTATGCCGACCGCATCGTTCTGGACCTCGACCCCGGCGAGAGCGTGGGGTGGGATGAAGTCATCGAGACCGCGCTGGCGCTCCGCGACGTCATGGAAGCGGAAGGGCTGGAGAGCTGGCCGAAGGTGACAGGCGGCAAGGGCATTCACCTGATGGCGCCACTTGAGATTAAGATTACGCACGACAGGGCTCGCCTCCTGGCTAAGTCGTTCGCCAATCGGCTTACTGAAGCTCATCCGGAGCGTTATCTGCTGTCCGCCGCGCCTTCAGCCCGAAAGGGCCGCATCTTCATCGACTACCTCCGCAACGGGCGCGGCAACACGGCTGTCGGGGCCTTCTCACCACGCGCGCGGCCTGGCTTCCCAATCGCCCATCCCGTGACTTGGAACCAGGTGGAGCACCATATCCGTCCAGACGCCTTCAACATCGACCGTCCCTTCAGGGCGGCTGCCAGAAAGGCCGCCTGAACCGGGTTTTCCGGAGCGATGGCGCACTGATCAGACAGGGCCGCCTGTGCACACGCTCACCAGTTGCCTTCGGAACGGTGCTCTGCAATAGATTGCCTCTGCGCTAGCTTCTTCGGGCCACTGCCCTGCGAAGCTGTCGAAGGCCATATCCTGGGCGAAAACGCCCTCGGATCGTGGCTCACTCCAGGTGGGTTCCCAACGTCCGGCCTCGCAGCGCACCGCTGCCCTCGCTGGACCACCCGCGGGAGCCTTGTGTATGCCAAAAATTCAATCCGATCATTTCCGTACCAACACCCCAGGAACTTTGACGCTCTGGGACCTGATCGATCCAGAGGCTACCGCGCAGGCAGCCATCGAGCTTTATGGCTCGAGTGCTGCCACCGGCTGCAGCTCATTGCGCACTGACGGCGCATTTCGACGGCCGCACAAGCGACTACCGCTTCTGGTGCACGGTTTTTTCTGAACTGGATTTCGCCAGACAAGGCTGAGCCGATCAGCGTCCAAGCTGCGCAATCGTATCCATTTTGCAGCACGGCTCGGTCACAAGTCTGGGACCGCCAAGCTTCACATCTCGACCGGGAGCCGGTTCGACCGCTTGATCTGAGCAAGCGCAAAGCTGGATTCGATCGAGGCCACCCCGTCCAGGCGCGTCAGCTTTTCCTTCAGGAGGCGGTCATAGGCGTGCAGGTCTGTGTGTCATCCATGGTCGTGACGACCTCGCGGCGGACCTATCATATCCAGCTCAAATCGCACCAGACCCAGTACATGGCCCGTATCGGGTTCGAGTATCCGGAGACATTCGGCCGCGTGGCCGAACGAACGATCTCCAAGAACATGGACGTCCAGCCGACTCTCGAGATCCGGCCGGGCTACAAGTTCAATATTCTGGTCGATCATGACATCGCCTTCTCGAGTGCTTATAGATCCTAAGCTGAAAGCCTCGGGTCAACCGGCGAGCCCCTCTGGGGTTTGGGAGAGATTATCGAAGATCGTTCAATAGGCCGATTCTAGACCCGAACCGCCAATCTGTGAGTCCCTCTTTTGTTCTCATCGGTGGAACATGGTCGCTTTGAGGTACTTCGGCTGTCACACTGTTCCCATTCAGTGCGGTTCGCACGACGAAACTGCCCGCTGCCGAGGGGAGGTGGCGGGCATCTTTGCTCGAGGCTTGACCCTCACTGCGCACAATGCGCTCCGATACGCGGTCGCGGGAATCGCGCTTGCGCTTTGTCATCGGCCATGTTTGTTCCCCTGCCTGGTCTTATCGAGGCGCAACGTGCGGCGCGCTTTTTTTGTTGCATCGTTCGCGCTTTTGAGTTTTGGAACTATTTAGCTAAAGCTAATTGAATTCTGGTCTTGCGAGTCAGTGGATGCTGGAAGTTCCTAAAGCCCATGGAGCCCGAACTGGTTGACAGGCCGCCGGAGGGCGATGACTGGATTCACGAAAAGTGACGGATACCGGACCCAGGTCATTAAGGACGATGAGTCGAAAACCGCCTCTGTCGATGGCATGTGCCAAAGCGGGCTTTTTCGTGTCTTCTGGCCGGCGGCCGAACGGCTGATCGCAACCGACCCCTCCGCCGCTCGTTGACCCTGTGCTGGGTTAATCCCTAGCCGCACTCCAGACCCTGCCCGTCAGCCAAAGGTTGGCGGGCTTTTTAATCGAATGTTCACCGGTGCCAGTCATTATTGCGGAGCGGCTATTTTACAGCACCGCTCTACACAAGCCCGTTGCTTTCCCCAGAGGTGACGGGCTTTTTGCATGCAGCGCGGTACATTGGAATAGCCCCAATAGGTATGTTGCTCACGAGACAATGGTCAGGAAGGCGCTTTGTGCCGCGGATCATCTTGACTGGCGACCTTGAGGGCTAGCCGCTTTTGGGCCGCAACCCCGCAATGCGATCCAATTTTGCGCCTTTGGGCCCGCCGATTGCGTCGCTTCTCCGTCAAGCCCTCACAAGCTCTGGATCACCTCCGGCTGAGCATCCTCCCAGCCAAGTGGGGTGGTCTGGCTGGCACGAGGACGGCACCATTGCCCGACGCGATCAGACTTAAGTCCAAGCTGCGACCGGACTGAAGTCCAAGCTGCGACCGGACTGAAGTCCACCGACAGGAACATTTCTGATTCCCCCAAGTTGCATTGGGGGCAGGGCATGAAGTTTCCCACGGAGGTATCGAATATGAGATCGAATCTGAGAGCCGCCGCGGCGGCGTTACTGCTGCTTGCTGGCGTCGGCGCAGCTGCGGCTCAGGACGTCGTGATCGCGCCTGAACAGGATACGGTCATTCGGGAGTATGTGCACAAGCAGCCCCTCGCTTCTGTGAAGCTTCCAGGCGTCGAACTCAACGTGGGCACAGCTCTGCCCGACACCGTAGAGCTTCACGAAGTCCCCAACGTCAAATACCGCTACGTGGTAGTCGACAACCGAACAGTTCTCGTGGACCCGGGTACCCGCAAAATAGTCAAGGTCTACGATTGATCCGAGCGCTAAGCACTCAACTCAGCGGCCGGCGAATATCAGTCCCTTCGTCGTCGGTTGATGAGCACCCGTCATGTACGCAAAGCCTATAGCGGGTGCTCGTCGTCGGAGGCTGGATACCGAAAGCAGGGCTGCCTCTCGGTGTTAGAGGCCGACACTCCCAGCGCTAACTAGCTTGCAATTTTCATGTACGATTCCGTACTTCTCGCGATTGGGGACCGCCGATGGACCATGATGATGAAGGCTACCGTCCTAGCGCCCTCGATTTCGACCTCCCGCGCGAGGCGTTCAGGAAATCCAGCCGGCCACTGCGTGATTTTGTCGGACTTGGAATTCCTGGACCCGGAAAATTTGGCGATGTGTCAGCGCATCTTTGAGCAGGTATGCATCGACACCGGCGTAGACCGTACGTCGAGCCGCGCTGAGGAACTTGCGGCGACAGTGCTCACGATTTTTCAACTCTACCCCGGAGCAACGGAAGCCGAATTGCTCGCCGCTCTCCGCGACCGGGCTGACCCAGCGGAGGGGTAGCAGTGCGGTCCAGCTTTCCGGCAACATGGAGGCGGCCCGGCCCCCTTGGCTTTGGGCGACCAAAGTACACGCCGGGCCTAGCCAGAGGGAGCCGGAGGAAGGAACTTCAAACCCGACTGAGCAGCTATATGCGCTCAAGTTGGATGGCAGCCAAACATACAAACGAAGGATGCGCAGTCGCTCTCTGACCAAGCGGGATCGCGCCTGACTATCGGTCATTTTCAAAAAAGTCCGCTGGCTCCGGCCGGCGGGCTTTTTCATTTCCGTCGTGGGAATTTAATGACCTTTGCCTCGGGTTCTAGCTCCAGCGGCTCCCCGGCTCTTCGTGCCAGAAGGCATTGGCGCAAGTCGCGCTGGTCAACTTTCTGCCCGCAACTGGGGCCGCTATAGAAATGGTCCTCTTCGCGGACGACCTGGCCGTCATGCAGCTTGCCGGGAATCGAGGGGCCGAGTTCTGAGACCTTCGTCACGTCGGCTTGTCCACCAGTGCAGCCTTTCGCTTCGGAGGTGAGTACGGCTTCACCAGCCGCACAGTATCCATTTTCACTGTTACAGGCACGCCCAGATTCACCGTGACCAGATCACCACCGATGTGAGTAACGTCGCCGATAAGCTCGATTGGCTGGCCCTTCTTCATGTTTGCAGCCCGGTCAACGATTGAGTGAGGAAATCCATAAGAGGGGATCGAGACGCTCACCCGGTCTTCGGTGACGCGCCTGCGCACAGTCGCGGCGATTGCGACCTCGTCGCCAACTTTGATGCCCTTCGCCATTCGCTGATTCTGGAGCGCAACAACGCCCCGTCAATATAAGCGTAACCTAATATATTCCAGCAGCTTGTTTCGGAATGGACGATCAGACGCGCCATCGCGATCATAGGCTTGCAACAGCCGGTGAACCTGTGCGCGGCTCAATCGCAACAGCTCGGCCGCGGTCGGCCGTCCCTCCCTTGAGGGCATCCTCAAACTCCTCGAGGAGCAGCTCAACCGTCTTCGTCAGCTCGCGCTGTTTTGGCAGCGAGAGGTGGTCGATGCTGGATTTCATCGATCTGTCGTCCATTGGGTATGCACTAGTCGAGACGACGCCTCGAATCCACAGACTGCCTCGTTCGGCCGGTTTGAGCAACGCTCATATTGCGGGATCAGCTAGGAGAGTTGTTAAGTCGGCGTACTAAACATTGCAGAGGGATGTGACCTCAACGACCCCAATCAGAGAAGCCTGCTAGGTCGGAAAGATGTTCGGCGAACTCATGCGGAAGGGGGGACGGCTACCGTATCGGCCGCCGGATTGTCGTGGCTGTGCGTTTTTGCGCGGGTCATACCTTCGTGGATTTGCATTGCAAGCATAGCGCCGGTGGCGCGGGGATGCTAACGCACTGCTTGATTCCTCCAACGCCGTCTGCTGGACGCTGGGCCGATTTGAAGCGCCCGCCATCGATCCCGCGCCTGCATCGCTGGAAGGCCCATTGGGCGTCGGATAGCGATGGAAGATCTCGTGATCCTCACCTGGGGTCGCATCGTCCACCATGACAAAAAGTGCTGATTGATGATCCGGGGTCAAGGCCTATCTACGATTGTAGGCGGTGGGACTCGATAGCGTGCCTCTGGTCTTGTCTATCGCGCGGAAGGCAGCGTTATAAGATCTCAGCAATTTTCTTATAACGTCGCTTGCATCGCTTGAGCTCATGCCGTTATAAGAGAAACTCATATTTCTTATAACGGAGCCGACGCATGAAGACGGTCGATCTCGTTTATCGCACGATGTATGCGGAACTTGTTCAGCGCTGCCTTGATGCATCGTTCGAAACCGACTTCTCCACGGCGGGAAATTTCGTCCGGGTGCCGGTGAAGGGGCGGGGCTATTGGTATTTTGAGGAAACCCAACCCAAGAAGACGCGGAAGTATGTCGGCCCGTCCGACGACCCCGAGATCGCGAAACGCGTTGAAACCTTCCAAGAGATTAAGGAAGACCTCCGCAGCCGACGGAAACTCGTCTCCACGCTGACTCGCGAAGCAGGGCTGACTGCTCCGGACCGGTTCACTGGCGATGTCGTTGAAGCCATGGGAGCAGCAGGAATCTTCCGCCTAAGAGGCGTGCTCGTTGGTACGGTTGCCTTCCAGACGTATGCAGGACATCTCGGTGTAAGGTTGCCCGGCGCTTCATTGCAAACCGGCGATGCCGATTTCGCGCAGCACTACTCGATCTCGTCGTCAGTCGAAGATAGCCTGCCGCCGATCCTGGAAATCTTGAGAGAGATTGACCCAACCTTCAGGGAAATCCCCCACAGATCGGATCCCGGACACACGACGCAATTCGAGAATGCAACGAGATACAAGGTCGAGTTCCTTACGCCGAACCGGGGATCCGATGACTTCACTGACCATGCCAGTCCGATGCCAGCACTGGGGGGAGCTTCGGCGCAGCCCTTGCGCTTTCTCGATTTCCTGATCCACGAGCCCATCCGGACCGTGATGCTGCATCGGTCAGGGGTGCCTGTAACCGTGCCGTCGCCGGAACGGTATGCAGTTCACAAGCTCATCGTCGCCTCTCGCAGGCAATCAGATGCAGATGGCGTCGCCAAGCGCGAAAAAGACGTCCATCAGGCCAGCCTCCTTGTCGAGGCACTGGAGGCGACCCGGCGCAAGGACGACCTTGCAACAGTGTTCTCGGAAGCGTGGGGGAGAGGGCAGCACTGGCGCGAGGCGATGCTGAAGGGGCTGGGCCTGATGCCGCCGAAGAAACGACAGGAAGTTGAGGACACAGTCAGAAGGGCCCTCGTCGAGATCGGCGAGGAACTGGACGGCTTCGACCCGGCCGTGAAGTCGTAGCCAGCAAAAAAAGGGGGAGGCCGAAAGCCGCCCTTATCGCTCGGATTGAGGAAGACCCTCGTGGATCAGGATCGGGTACGAGGGAGTATACCGTAGCTGTTGAGGTCTGTTCGCCGTGTGTTCGTCCAAAATCGCATAATTGGCATTCTGGCTTGTTGATCCTTGAGCAAGTCTGGCTAGTCTACCGTCGTGGCAACACTTGATGGTTGTTATGTGAACCATTAGGGCCGCAATTTGGCAGGCGAATGCTGAACCCGAGACCTCGGGCAATGCGAGGGATTGGCCATCCAATCAGAGGGCATCGCGTTGAAGGTCCGCCAAACAACGCTAAGCTAGACAAATGATGATTCTGTGGGGCGTTCGTTTCGAAGGGCTGCCAGGGTCGCTTGCAATCAAATGAGCGGCCACTTGAACGGGCAAGCAGCGCCCCAAGCAGGCATTGCGGCCCCGATTTAGCTACGTGTCGTCAAAGTCGAGAGCTGATTGGTGTCGTAGCGGTCTCGCAAGTCGGCAAGCGCCTTCGGGTCGGGGGCACCCTGCGCGGCGAGTTTTGCAAGCTCTTCGAAACAGTGCTCGTGCCCGGGCGGAGAGACGGTCATCAATACGCGCGCCGGTTTCTCGCTGACATTGGTGATGTTGTGCGGCACTCCCGGCGGGATGAACAGATAGGTTCCCGGGGTTGCGCGGATCGTCTTTTCGCCAACATGCCACTCGCATTCGCCCTCGATCACGTAAAAGGTCTCCTCCTGCACGCGGTGAACATGCAGCCCGGTGGCGAACCCCGCCGGGATCGTCCAGTCGAACATGCTCGTGTGCTTGGTATGCTTGCCGGTGACGAGAAACACCATAGGATGGCCACGCAGCATGACCCCCTTGTTGTCCTCTGGCATGCGAATGACGGGAGCGGCGCTCATGTGATCCTCCATCGGCTTGGTGCTTCTTTCCGCAAGCACTGAAGCAAGATGCCGCGTCCGCGCCGGCAAGTCGTGAAACCGCTCCGAAATTGTTGCGAAAAAATCACAAACCGTATCTTGTGTGGTGAATGGCGACGCCCCTTGCCTTTGGCCCGTTCCGCCTCGACACCGATGCCGGAATCCTATTCCACGGTGCCGAGCCGATCGCGCTCGGGCAGCGCGGGGTCGCGCTGCTCGCGCTGCTCGTGGCGCGCGCGGGAACGCCAGTCTCGAAGGAAGCCCTCATCGAGGCGGCATGGCCTGCGCAGGCTATCGAAGACAGCAACCTGACGGTTCAGATTGCTGCGGTCCGCCGGATTTTCGAGGATCTGGCCGGCGGCGCTGACTGGATCGAAACGCTTCCGCGGCGCGGCTACCGCTATGTCGGACCGGCTGTTGCCGCCAATAGTCTTGATCAGGCGGCCAGCGCCGTTACTGAGCGGCTGAGTTTGCCCGACAAGCCGTCCGTCGCGGTTCTTCCGTTCTCGAACCTGAGCGGCAGTCCGGAGCAGGACTATTTCGCCGACGGGATGGTGGACGACATCATCACCGGCCTGGCACGCATCAACTGGCTTTTCGTCATCGCGCGAAACTCGACTTTCACCTAAAAAGGCCGTGCCGTAGACGTGAAGCAGGTCGGCCGTGAGCTTGGCGTCCGCTATGTACTCGAAGGCAGCGTGCGGAAGGCCGGCGGCAGCGTGCGCGTGACCACCCAGATGATCGATGCGTCGACCGGTGCCCATGTGTGGGCACAGCGCTACGACCGCAAGTCCGACGATATTTCGCACTTCAGGATGAGATCGCGCTGTCGGCTGTGGGCGCGATTGCGCCAAGTCTGCGGCGCGCCGAAATCGGCAGGGTGAAACGCAAGCGCCCCGACAGCCTCGATGCCTACGACCTCGTGTTGCGGGCCCAACTCGACGTCGATTCCGGCATGCCCGAGCAGGTGACGCGGGCGCTCATGTTGCTCGAACGTGCCATCGAACTCGATCCTGCCTATGCGCTGGCGCACGGTAACGCGGCGATGTGCCACATTGTCTCTTCCTCCGCGCCGGCCTGCTGGAGGTCAACCGAGCGGCTTCGATCCGCCACGCCCGCTCCGCGATCCTCCACGGCCAGGACGATGCGACCGCTCTGACGCTTGCGGGATTTTCGATCGGCATGGATGGGCATGATCGCGGCGCTGCTTTCATCGCATTGGAAGCCGCGCTCGCGATCAGTCCGTCATCGGCACTGACCTACATCCTTGGCAGCCTCATGCTCGGATGGAGCGGAGAAGCAGAGCGCGCCATCGAGTGGAGCGAGAGGGGCATGCGGCTCAGTCCATTCGACCCATGGGCTTTCGCCGCATTCGATGCGCAGGCAATGAGTCAGTTGCTGCGCGGCCGCTATGAAGAAGCCTGTCGCGCCGCCTACAAGTCTGTTCAGGCCAATCCCGCGCACAGCATCACCTATGTGCAGTTGGCCGCTGCGCTTGCCAAACTCGGACGGCTGGAAGAAGCGAGGGCAGCCGCTGCACGGGTGCTCGAACTGCATCCGACCTTTCGTTACAATCGCCAGTTCGGGGGCGTGAACTGCGCCCCAGCGCTCGCGGAAGCTCTTGGCGATGCGCTGCGGACTGCGGGGTTGCCAGAGTAGTGCGACGTTGGTTTTTCGTCATTCTGATCGAAAGTCGACGTACAAATACATGCGCGAACCGTACAGGATGTGTTCGGCTTAGCCGCGAGGTGCCTTTGTCGGCAAGGGGCCGGTGTAGGCATCGAACTAAAGGGGGTATTTGCGGGAGAAGGCGGAATCCTACGCTAAGCCAAATTGCATGCCGAGTCTCTTGGCGCCGAGCACACTGTAGCGCCAAAGCTCATGTTCGCGCGGAAGCGGCCAGATGACTCGCCGCATCAGGAGAGGCCGAGCGATTTCGATTGGCGACGTCCAGGTTCGAATGCCGCGTTCGGCTTCATCGTCGAGCAGCTTTTCGCCACGCAGAGCCGCAACGCGATATTGCGGGAAAGGGGAGGGGAACTCGCGCCCGTTTTCAGCCCGAAGCAAGTCACCGCACAGAGGACCTGTGATGCGCCATCCCAGCAGGCCTCACAGGATTTGCGCCGGAGCCGAGCCTTCAAACAAGGATGCCAGGATTGCCGGCATCGCGATCGAGTGGCGGCCACCGGGTGAGCCGCGTTTCGGCGGTCATATCGAACGCCGATCGGCAGAAAGACGCACTCTATGGATAAGCGTGGAGAAGGAGCGGCATCTCACTCCGGCAGTGCAAACACCGCGCAGGGCTCGGCGATGCCGCGCAGCCCGTGCTCGCCGAGAGCGACCAGCGGCTGCGTCGTTTCCGCCGCGAAGGCGCCGGAGAGCAGCACCGCGCGGCCGAGAGGCCGGCACAGACCCTCCAGCCGGCTCACCAGGTTCACCGCGGGCCCGATCGCGGTGAAATCCAGCCTGTCGGCGGTGCCGATGTTGCCCCACAGCATCTCACCGATATGCAGCGCGGTGCCGAAGGGCAGAGGCGGCATGCCTTGCGCGGTGCGGCTGCGATCGAGGTGGTCCATGCCGGCGCGCGCGGCAGCGACCGCGCGCAGCGCCGCGTCGCATGCGGTGGCGGCGTCGCGCTCTCCGATAGGGAAGATCGCTAGAACGCCGTCGCCGATGAATTTCAGCACCTCGCCGCCGAAGGCGTGGACGGCGCCGGCGACGCGGTCGAACCAACTGTCGAGCGCTGCCACCACCTCCTGAGGCGCGGCGGACTCCGACAGTTCGGTGAAGCCGCGCAAATCGGCAAAGAGCAGCGCGGCCCGAATGGTCTCGCCGGCCTCGCGCCGCAGCCGGCCGGCCAGCACCTGCGCCGCGCTGCGCCGGCCGAGATAGGTCTCCAGCAGCGCGGCCAGCGTCGAGCGCGCGGTGAGCACTGCAAGCGGCGCGGCCGCATATCGCGCCGCCTCATGCAGCAGCTCCGTTTCGGACTCGCGGAGCGGCCGGGTCGCAGCCCAGCCGAGCACGGTCCCGTCGGTAGCGCCGCCGACGACATCCTCGTATACGACACCGCCTCCCAGTCCAGCCAGCCAATCGCGGCCGTTATTTGCATTATCCGCATCGGCGGGCGCACTGAAGCCGAAGCCCAAAGCCTCGATCACCGTTCCTGTATCGGCGCGCCACAGCCATGTGCGCCGCGTTATGATCGGGTGCGGCGCGGCCTGGGTGAATGCACCGCCGGCAAGCGGCAGGCCGTCGACGACGAGCCTTGCGCCGAGCGCGGACAGGAATGCATCGCCGTCGGCCGCGCCGGACGCTTCGTCGATGAGATAGGAAAGGGAAGAGGGAAGCCGCATGGCCGCGATCATGCAACGCCGTGGCGCGCCTGTCATGAGGATGGCGGCAGCTTTCTTGCTTCGAACGGCGATTGGCCTACATTGTTGCTCGAGCCGGATGACATTGCACCCCAAAAAGGAAGCCACCATGGCAAACGCAGTTCGCAGCGAAGTCGAGGTCGCGGCCCCGCAGGCGACGGTGTTCGCCTTTCTGACCGACCCCGACAAGATCATGCGATGGCTCGGCACGAATGCAACCGTGGAGCCGCATCCCGGCGGCATTTATCTCGTCAGCGTGGGCGGCAAATACGCCGCCCGCGGCCAGTTCACCGAAGTGATCCCGGTCCACCGCCTCGCCTACAGCTTCGGCTGGGAAGGGCGCGAGGAGGTGCCGCCCGGATCGAGCCTGGTCGAAATCGACCTTTTCGAGAAGGGTGCAGGCACGCTGGTGCGTCTCACCCATAGCGGCCTGCCGAACGAGGAAGAGCGCGCCGGCCACCAAAAGGGCTGGAATCACTATTGTCACAGGCTGGCCATAGCCGCTGCCGGCGGCGATCCGGGACCGGACACGCCACTCGAAGAGTGAGCATGCCAATCAACGCGCCGCGCATTGCCTACGGTATGCAGTACTTCCCCACATCCCGCGCGATGAATGCGGCCGCGCCGCCAGGCCTCGTCGGTGTCGCCCCGATAAGTGAGATACCGGTCGCAGACCGGCTTGTTTTCGCTCAGGTCGAGCACCACGAATTTCACCCAGCCGATCAGCGTGCTCATCTTGTGCACCTCGCCGACCAGCAGGTATTTCGCGCTCGCGGCTCTGGCCTGCGTGGCGATCGAGCCGAGGTCGCCGCAGCGATCGGCTTCGCACGGCAGGGCGACTAGATCGATCTTCGGGCTCGCCGACAGATCGTCGTGCAGCACCGCGCCGAATGCCTTCAGCCGCGCTGCGTGCTCGGCGGTCTGGTCCCGGACCTCGCCGGACGTATCCTTGAAGCTGAATCCGGCAACCGCGAGCGTCGATAGCTCGGCTGCGTCCGCCGGCGCGCCTGAAGCAAGCGCCATCGCGGCGGCCAGGGCGGCGCAACAAATTGGGGGAAAAGAGCTTGCGTTGGATACGTTGCGGGCATCGTATTTCCTCCAGCTGGAAGGATAAGCCTGTCCGCGCCTGCAGCCAAGGCGAGGGAATATTGTTTGATAATGGCGCGATGGCGAAAGCCGGGACCGTGGCGATGAGTTTGCGCGCCGCCGCTGCCGCATTGTCAAAGTCAGCGCAGAGGATACTGAGGACGTCTATTTCCAGCTCAATTTGTCGGGACACGTGTACCTTAATATCCGCTCCCGAGATGGAAACGGGTGTGCCCGGTTTTGGTGGATAACGTGGCCGTTCGGCAGGATCAAAGATGTAGGGCGACTTTGTGGGACCACCCGAGTTGCTATCCCGGGCTTAACTAGTCTGTCGATTTCTTCTAAACTCCGAGCGAGGGCAGGGGACACGGACCTACAAATTGGATACGGAGCAAATGAAAGCGTTGTAGGTTCGATCCCCTTCAGGTTCCCGTAGTTTGATCATTGCCCTGACGTGCTCCCCTGACGCGACGCGCTGAAGGTCGAATACGACAAGTTGGATGCGGACTATGCCAAGGCCGATGATGCCGACGAGACAATCGAGGCGAAGCTCGACCAGCTGGGAGCCGAGCTCCGTACCGCCGGTGACAGAGCTGGAGACCTGGCTTCGTAATAAGCGTACCAAGCTGTCGCGCTCATCCTCCGTCGCCAAACCCGTCGACTAGATGCTCAAGCGCTGGGACCGCTTTGCCGTCTTCCTCGATGATGGCCGGATCTGCCTCACAATCAACGCGGCCGAGCGCGCGCTGCGCGGCTTCGCATTGGAACGCAAATCATGGCTCTTTGCCGGCTCCGAACGTGGAGCCGACCGGGCCGGGGCCACGGCAACGCTGATTGGCACAGCAAAACTCAACGATGTCGATCCGCAGACCTGGCTCGCGGACGTGCTCGCCCGCATCGCCGATACGCCGCAGACGAGCCTCCACGAGCTGCTGCCGTGGGAATGGAAACGCCTGGCCAACAACGCGACCACTCAGGCTGCCGAATACCGTCCATTCGCCGAAATCGACTTTGCCGCGGTCTTCGCCGGATGCTTACCTTTCAGCAGGTTGGCCATGCTCCTCATCGCGCCGGAGCGGTTGTGGTACCCTTGCGACCTCGAATGCGAACGCCTTCAGGAAACCTGGTCCCGATCATTTGAACGTTCGGTATTCCGGCCAATCTCGATCGCATTCCAGCCTTCAGGAAGCGTTTGCCGGGCCAGACACTGTGTCTCAATGGCTGGTCGACCAAGCTTGGTATCTCCATACCTGGAACCATGATCCGACCGTGCAGTCCATGCTTAGGACGCTGGACACCATCCATGCGCACTTCGCTGGCGAGGATTTCGAACACTGACGAGGCGCGGCCTGCGGTATCGTTTCACGTCTTGCCGATCAAAAACGCCGCGGAGGGCAATGCGCTCTACATTAAGATGAATTCGCGGGGCAAGCCGCTAACGCCACTCGAAAATTTCAAGGCGCGGCTTGAGCAAATAACGGCCAGTCTACCGAATGCCGGTGAATTCGCCCGGAAAATGGATACGACCTGGTCGGATCTATTCTGGGTCTACCGCGGCAGCGACAATCTCGTTGACGACGAAATGCTACGGTACCTCGAATTCGTGATGGAGACCGCGTTGTGGCGGCAAGGCCATTTTGCCCGGGACGACGCGTCCGAACTGGCCGTTCAATTGTTCGGGCCCGCCAACGATCCGGCGGCTGCGGACAATCTGGACTGGCTCGCCCGGTCCATCGACATCTGGAGCGATATCGACATTCCGCCTATTTCGGGTCGCATATCTATGTCGGTAATGACCGCGAACTGGGCTATGGCTTAGCCCCATCGATGCGGTGGACCGGATTGTTATTGGCGGAAAAATTCTGGGCGAACTGATCGATGCCGGACTTTAGTTCGATTAGATATCTTGCAACATCTGGTGCCTGTGACGGTCGGAACCTGAAGTTGGACGGCAGTTGGACGAACGTCAGCTCGGCCCGTCCTTGATTCAAAGGCCGCCAGGCAGCGCCCTAATCCGGTCATTTCGGAACATGGAAGCCGACTGAGCGGCGATTAGAAATCCAGCAGCACTGCGCCGCAGTGTTCATGGTTTGTGTCTCGAAAGTCGCACAATTGGCAAACTGAAACCGGTGCCAATCTAATCTTCGGCTGAGGTGATAGGCGAAGGCTGGAGAATGGGCCACGAGCCGCGCGGCGCGTTACTCTCCCGGAGACGGCTCTTGGAAATACTTTCCAGGAGAGGCACCGAAGGCCGCGCGAAACACCGCGATGAAGGCGCTCGGGCCAGAGTAGCCGAGCGAGAAGGCGATGTCGCCGACGCTTCGGCCGGCGGCGAGCCACTCCACCGCTTTGAGAAGTTTCGCCTGCTGCCGCCAGGCGCGAAAACTCATGCCAGTCTCCGTTGGAAGTGACGCTGGAGGCTGCGCGGGGACATGGCGGCGCATGACGCAATCTCATCGAGTGGCCAGTCTGCACCCGGGTCGTTCCGGACGTCTTCGGCGAAGGACCGGAGGCGTTCGGATATCGGCGAGGGAAGAGACAACGGCGCGACCGGACTCGCCCGGAGCTGGTCGAGAATGACTGCGACCAGTCGTTCGGCGCGGGCGCTGCCGGCCTCCGCACGGGGTACTTCGAGAAACGCCAGGATGAGTTCGCGCAGCAGCGGCGTCGTCCCGATCACCGACACATCCGAGGGCAGATTTACGACCGCGTCGGGCCGGAAGAAGAGATAGCTGCGATCGGTGTCCTGCAGGTAGGTCACTTCATGAAGGACCCCGGACGGCACGAACACGGCGCGTTCGGGCGGCACGATGAAGTAGCCTCGCTCCGTTTCCAGCCTCAGCGAACCTCGCACGATCTGAAAGAGCTGCGCGCGGTGGTGCGCATGGAACGCGTAGGCCTGCCCCGCAGGCTCGACTCCGCCCTGAGCGACGGCGGTGTGCGGATAATCGCCAGAGCCGTCTTCCGGCAGATGAACATTTACCAGGTTGTCGCGAGCGATCATGGCGGCTCACAAATACAATTTGTCAGACTAGCGATAACATGTCTGTCGGCGCTTCACTAGGTTTGCACCAACGCTACGCATCCGTGGGTCACAGTTATGACACTCGAACTGCAGATGATCGAAGTGCCGGAGCGCCTCGTCCATGGCCTTTTGACGAGCCTGCGGGCCCTAGCTGTTCAGGATTTCGCCATAGCGGGTTGGTGGCAACGCCGCGAGACTGAACATGCGCTGCGGCGCCTGTCGGATTGCGATCTGAGAGATATGGGCATCGCACGCCGTGACATTCGCGAGATCGTCCGATGTGGCGCGGTCCGAAGCGGCACGGGGCCAAACCGATTGCAAGCCGCCGGAATGGAGGCACCCGGACCCGAGGAACCGCCGGTCCCGTGCGGATGGGTCGAAGCCCTCGCTGCTCCCTTCTCGGGGCGGCCCGCGGATTCGTGCCGCCGTCAAGCGGCGCCGCGCGCTAGCCCAGCCTCCCCGGAGCAGATCACCAGCAGAAAGGCAAACGGGAATGCATGACGACGGATATTTCGATGAAAAGATTGCGGCGACCTACGATGACGATGACAGGATGTCGGCGCCAGAGGTCGTCGACCCGGCTGTTGAACTCTTAGCCGAACTCGCAGGAGGCGGACGCGTGCTGGAGTTCGCGATCGGGACCGGTCGCTTGGCACTTCCGCTCGCACGGAGAGGGGTGCAGGTAGAAGGCATAGAGCTTTCCCGGCCGATGGCGGCCCGCCTTCGCGCAAAAATCGGAGGCGCGGAAATCCCGGTGGCTATCGGTGACATGGCTAGGACACGGGTCGCTGGACGGTTTTCTCTCGTCTATCTGGTCTTCAACACGATCAATAACTTGGCGTCGCAGGACGCTCAGGTCGCCTGTTTCCAAAACGCGGGCGCGCATCTCGAACTGGGTGGGCGCTTCCTGATAGAGGTCGGTGTACCGCCGCTTCGGCGGCTCCCGGTCGGAGAGACGATGCTGGCGTTCGATCGCAGCAAGACGCATTGGGGCATCGACGAGTTCGACGTGGTGAACCAGACTTTCTGGTCCCATCACATATGGCTTAGGGACGGCATCTGTCAGCGCTTTTCGGTTCCGTTCCGCTATGCTTGGCCGGCTGAGCTCGACCTCATGGCGCGAGTAGCCGGCCTGACGCTCAAAGAGCGCTGGAGCGGCTGGAAAAGGGAGCCGTTCACTCAGGCCAGCGACATGCACATCTCCGTCTGGCAGAAGGTCGGAGGCTAGGACGGGTCGGGCCGATTCTGGGCTTAGAGGCGACCGTCGCGGCCAAGCGAATGGCCCGAAACTCATACGTTTCGCGGAGCGCTGAATCAGAAGAACGAATGCCAGTGTAGTTGGCAACGCCGCTCCAATCTCGGTCAAGTCCGGGCTGTTGTGGCCGCTTCATAGCGCTATCGGATTCATGAACAGGTTCGTACCAACCTGCGCGGGCACGAAGCGCGCCGAGGGGTTGAACCATCGCTGTGGCGGATCAGGCGAGCAGCCAATCGTTCAAATGGAATTCATAGATCATGCCGTCGTTCTCGGTCGGATTGGAGTCATTGTCCGTGCCGCGATCGGTGATGTACAGGCTCATACTGTGGCTTGGATCGTCGCTGCTCGGCGCCAGCGCCATTCCCGCCGGTTTGTGCGCATGGGCGGCGGAGATATCGAGCGTGCCCAACAACTGTCCAGTGGGCGTTACCATTGCCACCGAATTCTTCGATGTAATGACATAAAGGAGGTCGTGGACCGGATCGTACGCAATGGTCTCGTCGGAAGGGGTCCCCAGCGCGCGAGCAGAAAAACTCGTCACAATGTCATCGCCGCCCGTGCTCGCGATGCCATCGAATTTGCCGTTCTGACCCGGTGCGACGGTGTAGATCGTCTGTGTTGAGCCATCCGCGACATACAGGACGCCCCGTTTGGTATCATAGGCAACGCTTTCCGGATCCGTGCTGCCGAATGCCGACGTCTTGAAGGAGGTCACGATGTCGTCGGACGTGTTGTAAAGTCCATCCCGTCCGGGATTGAGTTCGTACACGCTCTTTGTGCCGGTGTCGTCCGCGAAGAAGAGATGGTGGTTAGCAGGATTATAAGCGACCCCGGCCGGCTCGTCGGAGAATTTGATGGTTGTGAGCGTACCCACCAGGCTGCCGCTCAGATTCATCTGGTAGAGATTCTTGCCGGTAAAAATGGACATCTCGTCAACTTCGCTGTCGGCAACCAGCAGCGTGCCCAAGTGGGAGATATAGACGATATCCGTGGGATCGGGGCTCGGTGGCGACCACTGCGACGTGAGGATGGTATGCGCCAGGGTCACTGATGTCGGGAGCTGGTTAGCACCGGTGACGCTGACGCTGAAGGCGTGGGTATTGGTGCTGCCGTCGGATGAAGTTGCAGTCACGTTGAAGTTGACCGACGGCTCCGACGTTGCGTTGAGCGTGCCGGTGCTCGAGCGCGTGATGACACCGGTGCTGGCATTGATGGCAAAGCGCGAGTCGTTGATGCTGTAGGTGACCGTCGATCCGGCATCGGGATCATTGGCCGATGCGGTGATGCCGATCGCCGTGCCGGCGGCGGCGTTCTGGCCAATCTGGTTGGCGGCGGGGTTGGCATCCGGCTGGGTGTTGAACGCGACCGGCTCCGGGCTATTGAGCACGGCGAGGGTGAAGGCCTGGTTGGCGGTGCTGCCATCGGACGACTTTGCCGTCACCGTCAGGTTGATCGACGACTGCGTCTCGAAGTCGAGCGTGCCAGTGGCCGAGCGCGTGATGACGCCGCTGCTGGCATTGATGGCGAAGCGCGAGTCATTGATGCTGTAGGTGACGGTCGAGCCGGCGTCGGGATCCCTGGCCGAGGCGGTGATCCCGGTGGCGGCGCCCGCCGCGGCGAGTTCGGCGATCTGGTTGGTGGCGTTGTTGGCATCGGGCGGTGCGTTGAAGGCCACCGGATTGCCGGGCGGACCCGGTAGAATATATTCGATATGCAGCAGCGGCGCGCTGGCCGGCGAGTATTCATAGGAATCTGCCGTGCGGGTGCCGGTGCCGGTGACCAGGAATGCCATGTCGTTGAGCGCAGCCCAGCCCGAACGGTTGACGATCTCCTGCACGACTGCCGACAGGTCCGGCGTGCGCTCGGCCAAGCCCTGCTCGCCCACCGTGGTCCACGGGTCCGGCGCCCAAGCGATGGATGCGGCCGTCCTGGGAAGCGAGGACACGTTGTTGTTGGCGGTAGTGAAGGGACTGGCGTCGTCGACATTGTCGCCTTGAATCAACAACGAGGTTGCGCCAGTCTTCACCTCGTTGGCCTGGAACTGGATATAAGCGCTGGTGATGATGGCGCCTTGCGGGATGTCGATGCCGGTGAAGCGGATGCCTACTGTCTGGCGAGTGCTGCTGTCATAGCCCAGCTCCAGGTCGTTGGTGTTGGTCGAGATCGAGCCCGAACCCTTCTCCTCGACGTCGTCGCCGGCGGCCGCCACTCTGGTTTCGAAGATCGGGTCGATCGCCGTTGAACTCGCGGCAAGCAGGCTGCTGGTGATGACCCCGGCGCCCGTTGTGCTTGTGCCGATGTCAGCAGCAACTGCCTCAGGGGTGGTGGCGGTGTAGGTGGCATGGCTGTTGGCATGGCCCGTTTCCGCATCGTGCCACAAGCCGGCGACCTTCGCCATCAGCGTTTCGAGGAAGGTGCTGTCGAGATGAGTCCCAGGTCCGGCCGTTGTCTCGGCGATGGTGGTGAGTTTCAATCCGCCATCGCTCCCCCATGTCGGAGTGAACCCATACGCCGAGATAGGATCGATGCTGTCCGCGGCGGGATCCAGGCCAGGATTGCTTCCGCCCTTGCCGATTTCGGCAGCGAGTCCTTCGCTAAGATCGGAGATCTCGCGGGTCGTCTCATTGTCGCTCGCGCTTTCGACCGGCGGGGTCCAATTGTCAATGTTCAGCCAGTCGCCTTTGAAGCCGGAGTCAATGCCGGAATCCGTCAAGAGTTTCTCGCCACTCCCGCTGCCGATCGCATGAGACGGTTCAGCCAATATCAATACTCCGCGCCCGCACCATGATCGACCAGGATACGAGATCGAGGATGGTAATCCAGTTACCAATCTGGACTAATCCATAGCCCAACGGTCTAAGCGAGGTCCTTTCGGCAGAGAACATGGCCCAGCGGCCAGATGGGCAGGCAGCTGCTGGGTCAGGCAGGCAGATAGAGGGACATCGAAGTCTCGCCTGCACCACCACATACTGAGCGCGCCCTCGAAACACGACACTTCCGTCGAGAGTGTGGAGCGGCAGCTTCAGGCGCGTAGCACCGGACGGACTGATCATCACGCACGTGGGTGATCCGCGCGTCAAGCTATTGCTGGATAGACGTACGCCATTCGTCGCGTTTGGAAGAACCGACCTCGACACCGCGTATCGTTATGTTGATTCGACAATGAACAGATTGCCTACGAGGCGACCCACGCTCTCGGCAGGCGGGGTCTTATACCGGGCCGCGACGTCCACATCGTCACCCACGACAGCACGCGGCTGGCGCTTCCTGCCGGCAAAGATCGGAGTTCATTCCGTGGGCATGGCCGGGCATTGGACGGAAACTTATCGAAGTTCTCGAGAGCCGGATCAATAATCCGATTGGGCCGGTGGAGACATTCTTGTTGAAAGCTGAATTCGATCCTGGCGAATAGTCGGGCCGATTTTGAGACCTTAAGTCAAACATGCATCACCCGTGGCATACCGTCGGGCGACCTTAACAAGCGACATGGGGGCGGGTTCGCTCGCAGCCGTTCCCACCTAAGCTCGATGTTCCTGCCGGTCACGCTGCTGCGGCTGCGTAGCGACCACCAGTGTCGGAACTGTCCGCTTAGATCGGGCAACTCGATCGAACGACTGCTTCTGGGATCTACGGCCGCCGCTCCCAACGACCCATAGAGGCGCATTTTGGCCGTGGATTCTGCTGTCCACTGAACGGTCCCGAATGCCGGAAGCGACCGCATTTCGGACCTTCACTGCAAATCCGCAAAGTCCTGAAAGCTGCCTTTGATTAGGCGAATTCGTTGGTGAACCGTCCGCAAATAGAGTCTCTTCTCGCCGAATTGAAAGCCATGGTAAACGGCGCCCATGGGCATCAAGAACTATCTGATCGAAGGCGGTTCCGGCACTGGAAAAACGTCTGTCGGTACCGAACTGGAACGGCGCGGCTACCACGTCATCCATGGCGATCGGGTCTTGGCCTATGTCGGCGACCCCGAGACAGGCCAGGCACTGGCCGGACCACCTGAAGGCGTCGCGGACCGCATCGCCTGGAGTTACGCGCACTGGATTTGGCCTGTCGACAAAGTCCGATCCTTGATCGCCGACACCACCCACCCAGTCACCTTCTTCTGCGGCGGCTCCCGTAACTTCCATAAGTTCCTGCACTTATTCGACAAGGTTTTCGTGCTCGATACCGATGTCGAGACGCTGAACCGACGATTGGATGGACGGCCAAATGAGCCGGGCTTCGAGCCAGACGAGCGTGCGTTGGTACTCCGCTACCATAGTACCCGCGGATACCTTCCAGCCGGGATCAATGTCGACACGGCCGGCACCGTCTCGAGCGTCGTCGACGATATCATTGCTCAACTGACCTGAAGCCTTGAAAGTGTTGCGAATGGGATGGAAAGCACTCGAATGGTTGGGGGGAAGACGCCAGCCTGCTGGAGCGGCTCACTGGCGGAGTCGCCAATGGTGTTTGGAGTGTGCAAGTCGGTGGGCGGTTTGTAGCCGCCCGCCTTGGCACGCGCCGGCGAAGCAACAAGTGCCGGTCAGGTCCGCCAGACTGGCTTGGTCACCCCCAATAAAAAACTGCCGGGCCGCTGCGAGATCGTCCCGAGTGCCAACGGCGGAAGCTATCTGGCTGTCACATGAACCAACTGATGAGCATCCCGAACATGCACATCGCCATCGCGATCGTGGAGGTCCAGCCCAGCCAGCGCAACCAACCCTTGATGGTGAAGTCGCCCATGACCTTCGGCTGCGCTGTCATAACCATCATAACTGTCATGACCGGAACGGCGACGACACCGTTGATGACAGCTGTCCAGTACAGCGCTTTGATAGGATCAATTGGACTGAACGTGATCGCTGCTCCGAGCCCCGTTGCCGCGGCAAGAGTGCTGTAAAACGCCACAGCTTCCTTAGGTCTGCGCGACAATCCCACCGGCCATCGTCTCGCTTCGCCAATGGCGTAAGCCGCCGCGCCGGCCAGGATCGGCACCGCTAGCAACCCTGTACCGACGATGCCGAAAGCGAAGATGACAAAGGCAAAATCGCCGGCAATCGGCCGCAACGCTTCGGCCGCTTGAGCGGATGTCTCGACGTCGGTGGTGCCGGCTTTATTCAACGTCGCCGCGGTCGCGAAGATGATCGCCAAAGCGATGATATTGGAGAATGCCATGCCTATGAGAGTGTCGGCGCGAATTCGCGAGAACGCGTCGAGCGCCTGACGTGGAGCCCTCAACAACGATTTTCTGTGATGATTTGCGTGGACCTCTTCAGCCTCCTGTGACGCCTGCCAGAAGAAGAGATAGGGCGAAATCGTCGTGCCGAAGATCGCGAGAAGCGTGGTGAAGAACTCGCTGCTCCAGATGATTCTGGGAACCAGCACGCCACCGAGTGCTTCGCCCCAGGGAACTCGCACGGCAAAGACAACCGCGACATACGAGAACAGGCTCAATGTCATCCACTTCAGGATGAGCGCATAGCGATCGTAGTTCACGAAAACGATTCCGACCACGCAAACCGCTGCGAATAGCACGACGTAGAGCACCGCCGGGCCGCCAATCAAAAGCTTCGTCGCATCCGCCATGGCGCTGAGGTCCGCGCCGATGTTGATGGTGTTTGCGATGAACAGAAGAGTTACGATTGATTGCAGAAGCCAATTTGGATAGTGACGGCACAGATTGCCTGCGATGCCGTGTCCGGTCGTCCTTCCGACGCGCGCACTGATTTCCTGAATTGCGACCATCAGAGGATAGGTCAGCAGCATCGTCCATCCGATGCCAAACCCGAGTTGCGCCCCCGCCTGACTATAGGTGCTGATCCCGGATGGATCATCGTCGGACGCGCCCGTGATGAGGCCCGGCCCGAGTCTGCCCAGAATCTCCTTCGCCGCGGGAGCGGCAGAGGAACTCGGCTGGTCTTTCCTGGCGGCCGTCAGTTCGTCCATCGTCACCGATCCACAGAGCAAAACCAGCGGCGCCGGTGGCCGCCAACACCTGCCCGAGGACGATCAATGGAACCGTACGCCCAAAGTGCCTCTGAAGCAGACGTGACACGACGGTGGCGCCTAAAGAGATCGCCAAAAGAACACCTGCCGGCTGCGTCCTGCGGAACATGACGCTGTCCGGCTGAGAGTGCATCCATAACTTCTTAGAAGGATTAAGGTTCCTGGATGCGCTTATCCCACTGGGAAGGCACAACTTCGTTGCCTGCAGAGTGCCATGGCGGGGCTATGTCGACCGCCAGCATTCGTCTCCTGGCCTCGACCAACCGGGCTCTGATTCTTCCGTACAGCGAAGCGAGTTGAGCAACCCCCGACAAGCTCTCCGCCGGACGCGCAGATTTCGTTGATCGACACCACCAAGCTACGCCCCATTTGCGGCGCGGCTGGAATGAATCCAGCAATTCCGGTTCGCACGCGTTGTTTCGGAGCGTCAAGGATGGTCGTATTGAGCTGCCCGCCGGTTACCGGTTGGGATAGACTTCGACGATTCGGATCTTTCCGCCGCGCTGTTGACCGGCTTCAACCTGAAGATGTCGGACTCGACCACCGTCAACGGCGAAGTTCGTGGCAAAATGTCGTCCGACAGTTCCACCATCGGCGCCAAGGTCGGACTGAAGATCGCCTTTTAGAGCATTTCAGGAAAGGTAGAACGGGGTCCGTCCGGAGTTGGTATGGAGTTCATTTCGTGCTCCGAGATCGCTAAATCTTCAGCAACGTCAGCTTCCCCATCTAAAGCGGCGGTCTTTCATGTGAGTCCATATCCTGCGACCCGCCGCTGCCATCCCTTGGCTGAGAAGCTCGCATAAGCGCGACCATCATCAATCCGGTGATGGGGGCCTTTCACGAAGTCCATTCACTAGCGGAAGGGACAGCACACAGAATGCTGCCATGATGAGGAACCCGGGCGGGCCATAGGCTCCGTAAAGCTGTCCTGATACCCAGACCAGGCCCGCGGTGGCCAGCCCCGGGCCGATCGCGTAAACGGCCTGCGCGGTGGCGGCAAGATGTGCGGGCACGCTGCTGGCGATAACACGCATACAGGCAAGATGCAGCAATGCGAAGGTAATGCCGTGAAGCGGTTGCACGAACGCAAGTATCCAAACCACCGCCGTTTCCGCTTCCACGACCCAGCGCAGGATTCCGGCCACCGCGGCCAGAGCAGCTGCCCCGGCCACGCCAAAGCGACGCAGCAGGATCGGTCCAAACAAAACGAACATTACCACCTCCGCTGCGACGGCTTCCGACCAAAGCATGCTGCTCGCCGCCGTGCCGACCCCGGCCGCCGTCCAGCGGATTACCGAGAAGGTGTCATGCATCGCATGGCTGCCATAGATCAGCGCCGCAATCACCACGATGCGCCGGAATGTCGGAAGACCGAGCAGCTCGCGCAGCCCGCCGATTACGCTTTGCCCGACCGGGTCCGCAGCCCGCTCGGCGGCGGTGTCTGATTCCGGCACCAGCGCGGCGGCAGCCAACGCTGCGGCGAGCAGCGAGGCGTACATCCATATAATCGCACCTAGACCGAAAACTCCGAGCACCTGGCCAGCCGCGAGGGTGCCACCTACGAAGGCCGCTGATGCCGCACCCCGCACCCAACCATACTCAAAACCGGGCTCGCGCCCCGATGCGCGCGCCGCAAGGGCGTCGGCGAGGGTTGTGATCGGCGCCAGTCCTGCTGACTGGGCAAGATAGACGACTAATATAAGAAAGAGGCCCTGCACGCCAGCCAGCCCAAGCGTCGCCGCCACCGCGATCCCGATGCAGACCGCCAGGGTGATGCGGAGGGCGCCGAGAAGATCTGCAATTCGATTGGCGAGCGGTCCGGCAATCAGCCGGGCTGCGTTGCCTAGCCCGAATAGAACGCCCAGCTCTTCAGGTGTCAGGCCGCGCACCTCAAAATACCGTGGCCAGAACGGGGACGCTGTCCCGAATGCTGCATACATAAGGACATAGAGCGCTAAAAATGCCAGTAGCGGGCCAGGGCGTGCCATGCCAAGGAGTTCTGCCATGGACGCGCCTCGCGTGGAAGCGGCTTCGACCCCGCCACGTTGACGTTACTATCGATGCTGCCGTTGGAGACCTTGCTCGCACCAGGTTAAGGGCTGAACTTCGCGATCGCGACAAAAAGTCGGCATCGCTCACGATACCTCCGCGCTTGTTTTCCAATCGATACGGCTGAGCACCGGCTCTGGAAGCTGGCTAAGGGCCAGGTCCAATTCGTTGCGACCGGCCAGTGGGTGATCGGAATTTATCCACCACCCGATCTCTTCCTGGAAGTGTGGCCAAAGTCGAGCCGATCCCGCGCCAGCCCCAGCCGGCTAGGAGCTATCGGCAGCCTCGCCGCTGCCTAGCTCTCAGCTCCACGCAGCGGCCTTTTCTTTACTGCCATTCCCCAATGGGATTAATTGCGCAGCATATCAGTCCGGCGGGGAGGGACACATGCCGATCCACCGAAAAGCCGAAGAGGCAGGCGTCTTCTATCCGTCTGACCTGGCGCTGCTGGGCCGCGTGTTCGACCGGCTCACGTCCGAGGTTCTAGCTGAACAGCGACGCCAAGCGCTGGCGTCCCGGATTATTGCAAATTACATGGCCGGACTAGTGGACGAGGAAGAACCTCTTTCGGCTTCCCGGCAGGCGCTTGGACGGTAAGCGAACCCGTGAGCGAATCCCCTGGCTAGACTTGGTCCGAAAGCGTAAACTATCGCATTCTTGGCCAACATCAGGCACAATGTGATGGCGGAAGAACAAGCACGGCCCGGCCTGAAACCTGAAATCGTCAGCGAGCTCGCGCGAGAGTCAGGCGTACCCGAACACCAGATACGCGAGATAGTGTCGCTGGTCGGCTTCGATCGCGGCTCAATCCTGAGGGAAGCTCGTCTCTTCAAAAAGAACACGTAGGGCCTGCCCTTCTGCACGGCGTCGGCGGCATCATCGTCGAGGCCCAGCCTAGGTCACGCGACCGAGGCAAGCCAGCGCCGTTTTGACCGGCCGCAGGATCGGTCCGCGGCGCTTGCATGACTGCTTTCGGGCGACCGCAAATTTCAATTCTATGACCCCGCATACCAGTCGTTCAATTGATGAACGTGCGCGCCGGTCCCTCTCATCTCTTCCACATCGTCGGTCGGAGAACATCCTGCATAGACTCTCTGCGAGATCGAGTTCGCCGCGCGCCTCAATCGCCGCCAGGCCGGCTCTTGTCAGGACCTCGGAGCGCGATAATTCTTCCTCAGTGGGGAGACTTCCGTCAACAGGAGCCGACCATGAAACACCAAACCTTGGACCAACTGCAGACAATCGCAAAGGTGGAACCTTTGTCGACATACCCGATCATGAGCCGCCAGCAGCGCATTGAGCGTTGGGCGGAGTTGCTGGAGAAGGTTCCCGAGCGACGCCTGCGTGCTCTTACCCGCACCGAGCATCTTGAGCGAAAACGCCGTGACGCGTCACGCTGTGAGGGCTCGCCAATTAGCGTGGCCTTCGAGGATCCGGTACTCCGCGTGGAGGGCCTAAGGGATGATTCATATGGAGAAGCCAAGCGGTTCTTCGAGCTGACTGACTGGCAATTGCACGACATCGTCTGCAGCTGCCACGTCGGAACCACGTTCAGAGGTGAATGGGCAGCCGCTCGGGTCCGCCGAACAATCGGTGGGAACAAGTTTCTTAAATGGCTGAGAGGGAAAATGTGGCACTGAGGTTGCTTAAGAAGCGCGGTCGATACTGAGTTGACAGCGTGACGTATCGTTGCGTCTGCTGCCAGCTGCACTTTTCGGTGTTCCCGAATTACCAGCGCCTGAGGTGGTCTGCGAACAGCTCCTGCCGCTGAAACCGGCCCTCTAAATGCGCGAAGGCGCGGCGACGCCGGCCCTGGCCGTCTCTGGACCGGTGGTTGCTATCGATTGATGCTGGGAGTTGATGCCGCGCTTGCTCATCGAGTGCTGAGCTGAGGACGGATCGATTCCGATCAGTATTTCGATCTTGCGCCCGCTTCTTTTTGGGATGGGGCGCTAGGCTTCCGCGGCATATGGGGCAGTTTCGCAAATGGAATTTGCAAGAGCTCACCCACTCCGGGCCTTCGTTGAAACCAGCTTTGTGGCATCTTCATGGGTCCGAAGTGCTCGGCAGAAGCTGGCGCTTTGAGCGCGGCGAAAATTAGCTCAAAACGAGGCGCGCATTGCAGCGGCAGATCCGGGGCCGCCTTCTGACAGACTGCTTCCACGCTAGGCGGCGGAAAAGCTGCCACAAGCGGATGAAAATGACGACGTGGACCGTCTCGCAATATGGCTTGATGGTCGGTTCGACTGCTCGGCGGGCCTTCCGGCAAGGGGTACTCCTTCCGGATTAATTGCGCAGTTGCTAATATGCGGCTAGCTTTCAAGTTCTAGCGTTGACCGGTGCGACGGGCGTCATGTGTCCCCTCAGTAGTCCCTCGTCGCACCGGTCATCTCTTTCTTAGGGCGTGAACTCATAAACGTGCGCGGCTGGACAGCTAAGTCCGCTGCACACCCAATATGCCATGCCGTTCGTATCCCTCCAGAGGCATCATCAGCGATGAAAAGATTCATCACAGTCGCCGTCGCCTGCGCCGCATCGGCTGTCGCGCAAGCCGACACCTCGATTAGTTGCAAGACGGTCAACAAAGACCAAATCGCCGCGCTGTTCGATCGCTGGAACAATTCGCTGGCAACGCACGATGCGGCCAAGGTTACCGCCAATTACGCTCCTGATGCAGTGTTGCTGGCGACCGTTTCCAATCAACCGAGAACGGGTCCCGCCGCAATCAAGGATTATTTCGTCCATTTCCTCGAGCGCAATCCCCAGGGCACCATCGATAGCCGCACGATCCATATTGGCTGCAACACGGCGTATGACGTTGGCACCTATACTTTCGCGCTTTCCGGAAACACCCCGGGCACAACCGAGACCGTCAAGGCGCGCTACTCCTACATCTACGAATTGCGCAACGGAAACTGGCTTATTGTCCACCACCACTCCTCGGCGATGCCGGAGCCGGTGAAGTAGAAGCGGTGTAGTTTCTATCGCAAGCCGTGGCGAGCGGAGGGAATGGCGCTGTCGATGACGCGGCACTGTTCGCAAGAAGGATTGCCGCACGCACAGTCGGCAAGGTTCTGTGGTGTTACCCGGCCCGACCTGTTCGCGCCAGCCATCGAGCAGGCAGACCTCGCTCCGGGACGAGCGATCTATCGAAGCCGGCGATGAAAAAAGCCCGGGTGAAAGCCTCATGCGAGTTGTAACCGGCGTCGAGCGCGACTGAGGGGATATCGGGCGCCTCGCCGGCCAGCCTGCGCGCCGCCTCCGTCAACCGGCGCAAGCGCACATAGCCCATCACGGAACGGCCCGGTGGCGGCAAGAAAAGCCCGTGTGACATGAAATCGCGACACGCCACTGCTCTGGGCGACGTCTTCGAGCGAAATCGGCTCCGGCAGATGGCTCTTGACGAACCATAATGCTTTGTCGGTTGGGTTCATGTGTTCCTCGCATGCTCGACGATCTTCCCGCCCCTCCACCCGGCCAGTTTGATTGAATTGCGCCGAGCGCAAAATTTGATCCGAAATAGTCATCGAAGCGATTGCGCAAACGTTTCGACGGCGCTACCGTAGCTCTAAATCCGCCAGATCCAATAAGAGCGGACCGGAAACGCATCATCAGGGAGGAGCGCTTGTCAGCACTCCAATTGAGCCGCCATGCCGACAATGGCTGAGGTCGCGCGCCGCGCCGGCGTGTCGGTTTCGACCGTCTCGCATGTCATCAACCGGACCCGCTTTGTCTCGCCGGAGAAGGCCCGGCTGATCAATGACGCGATTGCCGCGATGGGCTATCAGCCCAACGAACTTGCGCGGTCGCTGAAGGTGGCCTCGACCAACAGCGTCGGCCTGGCGATCTCGGCGATTTCCAACCCCTATTTTACCGACATCATCTGCGCTGTCGAAGCCGAATGCGCGCGTCTTGGCCTTATGGTGTTCCTCTCCGACACGCAGGAGGATCCCGATCGCGAGCTGTCGGTGGTGCGCGCGTTCCACCAGCGGCGTGTCGACGGCGTTATCCTGGCACCGTCGGGCGCGCCCCAGCGCGCCATCGATTATTTGGCCGAGAAGAAGCTGCCCTGCGTGCTTATAGACCGCTTCGCCGATCAGCGCTTTGACCAGATCGGTGTCGAGAACGAGACGGCGATGCGGGCGCTCATCGACCACGTCGCCTCCTTCGGCCACAAGCGCATCGGCTATCTCGCTGGCCAGCCGGGCTTGGCGACGACGCGCGAGCGCATCGAGGCCTTTCGCGCCTCGCTTGCCGCCAATGGACTTGAATACCTGCCGCACTATGTGTCGTGCGAGAACGTCGACACGGCGAGTGCCACGGCGTCGACCCACGCCATTCTGTCCCTGCCGTCGTGGCCCACGGCATTGATCACCGGCAACAATATGACGACCATCGGAGCGGTGCGGGCAATCCGCGAAAGGGGTCTCTCGATACCGGGGGATCTCTCGCTTGCGGGTTTCGACGATTTCGAATGGGCCGATTGCTTCGAGCCGCGACTGACACTCGTCGCCCAGCCCTGCAAGGAGATCGGCCGGCAGGCAGCGGCCTTGCTCTGCGCCCGTATTGCGTCGAGCGATATTGAGCCGCAGGCGGTCCGGCTGCAGGCGACGCTGCAGGCCCGGCAATCCTGTGCGAGCCCGACATGAGCGCGCCGCTGCTTTCGGTCACCGGTGCGGTCAAGCGCTTTGGCGGTGTCCAGGCGCTGCGCGGCGTCAACTTCGACCTCAAGGCCGGGGAAATCCACGCACTGCTCGGCGAGAACGGCGCCGGTAAGTCGACGCTCATGGACCTCTTGTCGGGTGTTTACGCACCAGACGAGGGCACCATCCTCATCGACGGCAAGCCGGTGCGCTTCAACAATCCGCGCGAGGCGCAGGCAGCCGGCATCGCCACTGTCTTCCAGGAACTCGATTTGGTGCCGACGCTCGACGTCGCGTCCAACCTGTTCCTCGGCCGCGAACTGATGCGGCCGGGCGGCTTCCTCGACGTGCGGGCGATGCGCGGCGAGGCCCGCAAACGATTGGAAGCCATCGAGCTTGCAATAGATCCGGCCAGCATGGTCGCCGATCTGTCGATCGGTCAGCGCCAGGTCGTGGCGATCGTCAAGGCGCTGTCCTACGCCTCGCGCGTGCTGATCATGGACGAGCCTACGGCGGCATTGACGGTCGGCGAGGTCGAAAGGCTGTTCGACATCATGCGCAAGCTCGCCGGCAGCGGGGTCGGCATCGTCTATATCTCGCATCGCCTGGAGGAGGTGCCGCTGATCGCCGACCGGGTGACGGTGATGCGCGACGGTCGCGTCGCCGGCATCACCGAGCCGCATGCGCCGCAGGCCGAACTGGTGCGGCTCCTGGTCGGGCGACCGCTGGACGAGCTTTATCCCGAACGGGCCAGGACGGCCGGCAAGACGCTGCTCAGCCTGCGCGACGCGAGCTTCCGGCTTGCCCATGAAAGTGCCGGATGGCAGCCGCCCACCGGCATCTCGCTTGACGTCAATGCCGGTGAGATCGTCGGGCTAGCCGGAATCATGGGGGCAGGGCGCACGGAACTGCTCAGCGCGCTCTATGGCGCCGGTCTGTCCGGCCGTTGGGAAGGTGAGGTCGCCATCGACGGCCGGCCGGTGAAACTGGATTCGATCAAGGCCGCGCGCGACGCGGGCATTGCCTTCGTCACCGACGACCGCCGAGGCAGCGGCCTGATGCTCAGAATGGCGGTTGGCCTCAACCTCGTCATGTCGGTGATCCGCCGCATCTCGCCAGCAGGCCTGATGTCGCCGCGGCGCCAGATTGATGCGATCAGGCAATCCTTTGGCCAGTTCGACATCAGGCCGAAGAACCCCGACATCGCCGTCGGCGCGCTTTCGGGCGGCAACCAGCAGAAGGTGGTGCTGGCCAAGGAAATCCTCGGCAATCCCCGGCTGCTGTTGCTCGACGAGCCGACACGTGGCGTCGATGTCGGCGCCAAGGGCGAGATCTATGCGCGGCTGCGGCAACTCGCGGCGCAAGGGCTCGGCATCCTGGTCGCCTCCAGCGAGATGCCGGAGCTGATCGGCCTGTGCGATCGCATCGTGGTGCTGCGCCAGGGGCGCAATGTGGCGGAATTCATCGGCGGCGTCGACGAGCACACGGTGCTTGCCGCGGCAAACGGCAGGGAGGCCTGATGGCGCAGGACAAGATTTCGATCGCGGGGGCGCGTTTGGTGCCCGTGCCGGCACCAAAGCATCGCGATCCGCTAGCCCTCATCGTGCGTTTCCAGAGCTTGATTGGCCTGGTGCTGGTGGCGATCGGCGGCATCATCTTCTCGCCGCGCCGGCATGGCGAAATCTTGTTCCTCAACCCCGATAACATCGCCAACATCGTGCGTGCCGTGTCGGAAACCGGCATCATCGCCATCGGCATGACCTTCGTCATCATCACCGCCGGCATCGACCTCTCGGTCGGCGCCGTCCTTGGCCTTTCCAGCGTGGTGACCGCATCGATGATGATTTCGGGTGGCTTTGGCCTCGTCCCGACCATCCTTGCCGTGCTGGTCATGGGCATCGTCTTCGGCACGATTCAGGGCACCATCTCCAGCCGCTTCCGGCTCGAGCCGTTCATCGTCACGCTGGCCGGCCTGCAGGCGGCGCGCGGCCTGGCGCTGGTGGTGTCGGGCAATCAGTACATCAACATTTCTTATGGCGACGGGCCTGGCTTAGCGCCCCCGGTGTTCGCGGTGCTTGGCGAACGCCTGTTCAGCAACACCGTTCCGGTGGCCACCATCGTCTTCATCGCCTTCGCCGCGATCGCTACCGTGGTGCTCAACACCACACGTTTCGGCCGCTACGTCTTCGCCGTTGGCGGCAATGAGCGCGCCGCGCGCATTTCCGGCGTGCCGGTGTCGATGGTGAAGATCTCGGTCTATGCCATCACCGGCTTTGCCTCCGCGCTTGCAGGGATCGTGCATGCCGGCCAGTTCAATTTCGGCAGTGCTAATGACGGCATGGGGTACGAACTCACAGCGATCGCCGCCGTGGTCATTGGCGGTACCAGCCTGTTCGGCGGTGCCGGCTCGATGGTCGGCACGGTTGCCGGCACCATCATGCTCGGCGCGCTCGCCAACATCCTTCAGCTCAACAACATCACCCCCGCCATGCAGCTGCTCGCGACCGCCGCGATCATTGTGCTGGCGGCAGTGCTCCAATCCCTCGTTCGCCGCCGCGAGGGTTTGGGCCGTTAGGAGGAAGGCGGCGGCAAGTGGAAGTCAGTCAACCAAAGGTCTGGCCCCCGGCCCGACGAGGAGGAGAGTGAATATGGAAACCACAAGAAAAAGGCGTGCCCTCAAGGCCGCGCTCCTGGCAGGCGCTGGCCTGTGCATTGCGGGAGCCGCCCAAGCTGCCGGCCCGATGGTCAAGGCTTGCGCCAAGGACGGTCAGTTCATCATCGGCTTTTCTCAGGCGAACAATGCAGAACCCTATCGCCAGCACGTGAATGACGAACTGACCGCGGCTGCCAAGCAAGTGCCGGGCTTCACGCTGCAGATCGCCGACGGCGCCGGCAACGTCAACACGCAGACGTCGCAGGTCGACAACTTCATCACCCAGAAGGTCGATCTCCTGCTGATCTCGCCCTTCGAGGCGGCACCGCTGACGCCTGCGGTCAAGCGTGCCATGGATGCCGGCATCCCGGTCATCGAACTCGATCGCAAGACGGTTGGCGATCCCGGCAAGGACTACACCGCCTTTATCGGCGGCGATAACTACAAGATCGCCATGGAAGCGGGCAAATACACTGCCAAGACCCTGCTGCCGGACGGCGGCGAGGCAGCCGTGCTCGAGGGACTGCCAAGCTCCACGCCGGCGGTCGAACGGCTGAACGGCTTCAAGGACGGCGTGAAGGCGAATGCCAAGATCCAGGTCGTGGCCGAACAGGCCGCCGACTGGGTGCCGGACAAAGCCCAAACCGCCTTCGCCGCCATGCTGCAGGCGCATCCCGACATCAAGGTGCTTTACGCCTCGAATGACATGATGGCGGCGGGCGCGCTGCTTGCCGCTAAGGGCGCAGGCAAGGACGTCAAGATCATCGGCACCGACGGGTTGCCTGGACCGGCGGGCGGCATCGAAGCCGTCGCCAAGGGCGATTGGGCGGCGACCTTCACCTATCCGACCGGCGCCAAGGAAGCGATCGAAATGTCGAAAAAGATCCTGCTCGATTGCGCCTCGTCGGTGGAGCCCACGGTCACCGTCGACACTACGGCGATTACGGCCGAGAACGCCAAGCAGCTGTCGGGTAAGTAGCCACTGCTGCAACTCACGCCAAGAGGGCGGGAGTAACGAACCCCGCCCTCTTTGCGTTCGCAACCTTTGAAGGCAACTAAAAAAGAGCGCATCGCGCTGAAAAGTGCACCAACAACACTAAAGCGATTATATATTTGACAGACCTGACACTGAATTAGCTTGCAGCATCCGCGTACGAATTCGTACATTCTGTCGTCGCCCGGCACGCCGCGGCATACGGACGATTGAGAGATGCTTTGCGCTCTCGCCATGCAGCGAGAGACAGCCAAGTGCCCTTTTCCAATTTCCAATTTCTGGCATCGGAAGACCTGGCTATGTGTCAGCGTGTGTTCGATCAGATATGCGCCGACGCCAGCTTGCACCCCACTTCGATTGACGCGGAAATGCTCGCGTCCACTGTGCTGACTGTGTTTCAACTTGAGCCCAGCAAAACCGAAGCGGAATTGCTCGTCTCGATCCGCGACCGCCGCAACGATTTCGAGAAGCTGACGGGCTGAACTTTTCCCCGGTTTGCTCGTTGGTCCCGTATGAAATACAGGTGGGAACCTGACTACCATTTTATCGAAAGCGCCCGCCGTAAACAGCGCCGAGCGGATGCCGAACTGAGCTCCCTACAATCGGCCATCGATGAGACACGCCGCATCCTAGCGGCCTCACGGAAGCTCTTGGAGCAGATTGCCGAGGAACCCTATCCAGCCGTACGGGATGGCGTTGTCGTGGAAAAGAACGAAAACGGAACTAATTCATAGGTGAAGCTGCCGAGTCAGCGTTGGCCGCAGCGGCACTCCCAGAAGCTCCACCCGTTTATTTGGGGCGATTCGTTGTCGCAAATAGAAAAGACCGGTTCAGTGATGTGAACCGGCCTTGGATGTAACCGCCGGTGAGGGCGGAATTTGTGGACCACGACAGGACAATTATCGCGTTCGTGGCGCAATTTTCCAGGGCCATCATTTCGCTCGGTAGGCTTTAGAACGTTTCTGCGTCCAAACGGGCCACAACCTGTCCCGTTCCACCGGATGAACAGCGCAGTATGCCTGTGATGTCCTTGGCCATCTTCAAAGGCGCCAAAATCCCAGCAAGCGTTGCAAGCTACCGCTTTCGTCCGCCCACGCTCTTCGCCAAGGGCGGCGGGGGTTCTATAGGGGAGCAGGGGGGTGGTCGGCCATGTTGCCTGACTAAACCCTGCGCAGCTTTAATCACGGCCTTTCGGTTGTTACCGTGTTTTAGGATCAACTCCCAAGCCAGGTCCGCAGTCAAACCGTTCTCCGAAGCGAAATGTCCGACCTGATGGTCGTGAATAGCATCATGCCAGAGCTTATCATCGCCCATTTTGAGCCTCCGCTCTGTCCTGTTTGAGCTATGAGCGCCAGGATCGTCCCCGCTCTGCAAGCTATCGTCATATTAGCGATAGCTCAACTAAGACTGAAGTCCCTTGCCCCTCGATCGAGCCTTGGCTTCACGTGCATCGCTGACTACGAGAGCCTCAAGACGAAGCGCAATTGAGATGGAAGCCGACGTTCGCAGCGAACGACTAGGCGGCAGCCCGGCAGCTCAGTTGCGACGGGGATTGGCAGCGCCGTGGCCTCCGGGGTTGACGGGCGGGGCCGCGAAGCGGGTCCTCATACCCCAATGCCAACGCCGTACCCGCTGCATGGCTGCACGCTCTACTCTATGCATCAAGGAGGCGTTGCAGGTGCGTCGAGTTCGGAGGTCGATATGCCACGGAAGCTTGGAAACCCTGCGGCGTCCGCTTCTGCACCGGCCTGCATCTCCGGTGTAGAAAGTCCGATTTGCGTCACGTCCCTTGTGAGGTGAAGGCCATTTCGAATGGGGAGAGCGCTTGAGCGTAGAAGGGCGTGCACAAAGGCTGGTCTGCTTCGGGCCTTACGCGTCTCAGCCCTTGCGATCAGTTTTGCGACCACCTGAAAGCGGGCGTCGCACCAACCAGGCTGGAGGGTTGCCGTCGCCAATTGCCGGCCTCCTGAGGCTTCGACCCCGAGATGGACATTTGGCTGCGCCGGTGAATTGACCGGCTGACAGCACGACCTGTGCCGAGGTCCAGTGCGAACTGCCAATCGGGCGAGTTGGGATATTCATTCGTGTGATAGCGGCGAGACCATGAAATCCGCGATCGTTGGGCAACTCTGAACCGCAGCTCGACGGAGACATTCTCGTGAAAGCTTATTACGTATCGCGGCTCGCAGCTTTGCCGACCATCTGGGGTTCTCCGGGAGCTCGGTATCCCCTTCGACGGCGAGTGCGTTGACTTGAGGTCGAGGCGATCATGAGCCGAGCCCGCAAGATCGCAATCGCCATCATTGCCCTTATGGTGATGCCACCAGCAGCAATATGGAGCTGGCAGTGGTTCACCATCGGCCGATTCGAGGTAGCGACCGACAACGCGTATCTCCGCGGAGACATCACCAGTATCGCTCCCAAGCTGGCGGGCTATGTCGTCGAAGTCGACGTGGACGACAATGCCAGCGTTTCAAAGGGGGCTGTTCTCTTTCGCATCGACGATAGCGACTACAAGGCCAAAGTGATCCAGGCGAAGGCTAACGTCGCCGCCCGGCACGCGGACATCGCCAACATCGGGGCGACTCGAAAACTCCAGGACGCGTTGATCGCGCAGGCTGAGGCGCAGAAGCAATCCGCCACGGCTGACCTGCAGTTCGCGCGCGCCAACCTGAACCGCTACGTGACGCTGCAGAAGAACGGGACAGCAAGCGATCAGAAGCTGCAGGATGCACAGGCTGGCCATGATAAGGCACAGGCATCCCTGGACGGCGCAGAAGCCAATCTGTTGGCTCAAAAGCTGAAGCTCGACGTGCTGGATGCGCAATTGTCCGGCGCGAAAGCAGCCCTGTCGCAGGCGCAGGCAGCGCTCGAACTGGCTATGCTCGACCTAGACAATACAGTCGTGAGAGCTCCGGTCGAAGGAATCGTCGGCAATCGCCAGATCCGTGTCGGCCGCTATGTCACGCCAGGAGCGGCAGCCTTGGACATCGTTCCCGTCAACGACGTCTGGGTCGTCGCCAACTTCAAGGAAACCCAGCTGAAACAGGTGCAGATCGGTCAACCTGTCCGCGTCAGGGTCGACGGATATCCAGATCTGGAAATCGCTGGTGTTGTCGACAGCTTCGCACCCGGCAGCGGTGCTGCATTCAGCTTGCTGCCGCCAGACAATGCCACCGGAAACTTCATCCGCGTTGTCCAACGCGTGCCGGTCAAAGTCAAAATGACGCGGAACCCATTGCCCGGCCGCCTGGTTCCGGGGCTCTCGGCTCGCGTTGCCATCGCCGTTAGTGCCCGGGATGCGGCTATTGCGCTGGAAACGCAGCCCGGCGGAACCGCGAACGGACGCTCGCTACAGTGACGCATCTCGCCGAAGAAGGAGCCGTGCAGCACCATCTCGGCGCACCGTCGCGCGCCTGGCTCATGGCGACAGGCATTGTGCTGGCCGCCCTCATGGACGCGGTCGCGTCCACTGCACTGTCCATCGGCAGGATCGACATGCTTGGCGACACCTACGCAACACCGGACGAACTGGCGATGGCCGACGTTGTTTTCATCGCGGCCAAACTGACGGTTTTCCTTGTCGCGCCGCTTTTTGTCAGGGCAGTCAGGCCGACCGCCTGTTTGCGCGCGGGGATCGTCGCCCTTTTGCTGGCATCCGCGGCAATGACGTTCTCGGTTGACCTCACCTGGATTGACATCTGCCGCGTTGTCCAGGGGCTGGCCGGCGGCACAATTCTCGTCGCAGGTCAGGCTCTGCTGTTCTTCCGGTTCCCGCACAGAAATCAACCGGTCGTCCAGGCAATTTTCGCTGTAGGCGCCGTGACGGCTCCGGCGGCCGTTACGCCTGCCCTGGAGGGCTGGCTCGTCGACCATCTCACCTGGGAGCGGATATTCCTGAGCAACATTCCCCTCGGCATCGCCTCCCTTGTCCTTCTGGGGGCGGACGGCGACCGAACGTACTGGCGGGAAATCAGGCTTCCTGTCCTTGAGGTCTCGTTGCTCGGCCTGGGTGCCGCGCTTTTGACCTACGTCTTGCTGCAAGGCAACAGGTTCAACTGGTTCGACGACACGGATATCATCGTGCTTGCCACCATCGGTGTCGTGGCCGTCGGCTTTCTGGCCATTTGGGAAATCGCTTTCCGTTCAGAAGGCTCACTGCTGGCTGTTTCGCCATTCGATGTTCCGGACTTCCGCTTTGGCCTCCTCGTCAGCATCGTCGCGGGCTTTGCTCTTTCGGGCAGCGCCTATCTCATCCCGGCTTTTGCCCTCAACGTCCTCGATTTTACGGCCACGGGCGCAGGAGTGCTTCTGCTACCCAGTGGGGCCGCACTCGCGCTGGGACTTCTGTTCGCTGGCTTCGTCATCGAAAAGGCCGGAATTCACCCGATTGCACTTGTCCCGTTCGGTGTTTTGCTGTTCGCCGGAGCCATGTGGCTCCTGTCGGGTTCGACCAGCGCGAGCGGCTCACCGGACCTGAGCGTTCCTTTGTTTCTGCGGGGATTCGGCCTGGGTCTGCTGTTCGTGGCATTGACCCTGATTTCGCTTCGGGGACTTACAGCCGATGCGCTGCCGTTCGGCATCGGCCTGTTCGACTTCGGCAAACAGGTTGGCGGTATGACCGGCACAGCCCTTTTGCAAACGTACATTGATCATCAGAATGTCCACAATCGAACCATACTGGCTGCCCACCTCATGAATGGCGACGCGGCCGTGGACCAGCGCCTGCGGGCCACCGCGAACCTTCTGCTGACAAACGGTATGGACAGCGCCACGGCGACGAAGGCCGCGCTCCCGCTGCTGCAGCACGCCCTTGAGAGGCAGGTCGCCACGATCTCGTTCGATGAAGCTTTCTTCGCGCTTGTGGTGCTGTTCGCGGTTGCTGCGCCCTGTCTCATTCTGGCCAAGCAATTCCTCGGCCGCCGAGCCGCTCGGCCGAACCGAACAAGGTCTAGAACTTAGCGCCTCTAGCCATTTACATTGGAACTTGTCTTTGCCGGCAGGGCTCCCGGATGTATCGTGCGAGCGGTGTCGACCGACCACATGGGAATGCAGGGGCATTCTGGGTTCGGTGTGCAGCAGACAAAGCGGCAGGCGACATGACCTGGCCGTTCGTCCAGTCTCTACGCGATGCATGGATTTCCATGAGATGCGGCTGGGGCGCGGCGGGTTTATCATGGGCTGCGAGTTCGTCAGCCCAGATTCCAGCTGCTGAGAGCAAGTGCTATACGGAGAGCCGACAAGGCTTTTGTGTGTCCGTCAGGAGCAGCCGATGACGACAGCATCCACCTCGCCTAGCGAAACCGACTCCGAAGCAACACGCGCGCTGAAGCATGGGTTGGACCAATCCGGACTGGGATCGCCAGGACGAGGTCGAGCTCGCGCGGCAAATGAACCAGGCCTGCCTCCCGGCAATATTGTCAGTGATGTTGAAACAAGCAGTTCCTCTCGGGTCTGGGCGCATCGCCCCCGACCCTTGCATCTGGGACTTTTTATCGCGGTTTACGTCTTGGGCTGCGGATTCGCTCAGTCGCTCGCGATCGTACCTGGAACGGGCATCTCCATTTGGCCTCCGAGCGGGCTTTTCATCGCCACGCTCCTCATTGCCTCCAGGTATAGCTGGCCGTGGTGGATGCTGGCAGCCTGTGTGGCTGAACTGACCAGCAACCTGTTGTGGTTCCACACTCCGCTGCTTGCCGCCTTCCTCATCTACACCGGCAACGCTCTTGAGGCGGTGGCCGGGGCATGGCTCGTAAATCGGGCTTGCAAGCGCCCGCTTCGGCTGGAAACCTTGCAGGAAGTTCTCGCATTCGTCGTATTGGCCGCTGGAGTCGCGCCAGTCGCAAGCGCGACGGTGGGAAGTGCAACGCTTGCGTGGTTCGGTATTCAGTCACAGAGCTTCGCCGCGGCCTGGCCTCTATGGTGGATCGGCGACGCAACCGGGGTCCTGATCGTGGCGCCGCTGGCGCTGGTCGTGTTCCAGAACTGGCGCGGCAAGGCCCGGCTTTCGGCCGCCCGATGGATCGAAGCTAGCGTCCTGGGGCTGATCTTTCTCGGCGTTGCCGCCCTCTCCTTGAGCGGCTACCTGCCCTTCGCCTACATCATCATGCCGCCTCTTCTTTGGGCCGCGGTGCGCTTTGAGTTCAGGGGCGCCGCAGTCGCCTTGATCCTGCTTGCGCTGATCACGGCGGTATTCACGGTATCCGGCGCCAGCCAATTTGCCGGCGATCCCGCTTCCCAAAAGAACAACCAGATCATGCTGCAGCTTTTTCTGGTCATTTCGGCGTTCTCGGCTCTGATCGTGGCCGCCATTTCGCGGCAACACCAGCAGGCGGTGCTCACATTGCACGAAAGCGTCGAGGCATTGAGACGGAACGAACAGCAACTCCAGCAGATGATTGACGCCGTGCCGGTCCGCATCTGGAGCGCCATGCCGACGGGCGGGCCGGCCTACTTCAATAAGCGGTACCAGGACCATTTCCGTTCCGTCATCGCGAACTTCGAAGATCTGGGCGAACCGCGCATCGATGAATTGCTGCAGAAGCTGATCCATCCCGAAGATGCTCCCGGGGTGCAGTGCACGCTATCGAATAGCTTCGAGACCGGCGATGGCTCCATCATGCGGTTTCGCTGGCTTGAAAAGGATGGCTCTTATCGCTGGGCGGAGTGCAGGGTGGAGCCCCGACGTGATGAAAACGGCGCTGTTGTGCAATGGTACGGCGTTTCTCTCGATGTCGATGATGAGGTGCGAGCGCAGGAGGCATTGCGCGAAAGTGAGCGACGCCTTCAGCAACTCATCGACACGGTGCCCGCCTTGATCTGGAGTACGACACGGGAAGGAACGCCATCCTATGTCAACAAGCGGTTCACGGATGTAACCGGGGCCACTCTTAGCGACATCATCGCCCCGGATGGCTCGCCTTCCCTAAGTGTGATCCATCCAGACGACATCGATACAGCACGGCAAGCAATCCGCCATTCATTCGCAACGGGCGTGCCTTACGTGCAGAGATATCGCCAGCGGCGGACCAACGGGCGCTATCACTGGACCGAGACTCGCGCGGAGGCCCTCCGCGACGAAGATGGCCGTATCCTCCAGTGGTACGGTGTGAGCGTCGACATCCATGACCTAGTGACCACCCAGGCTGCGTTGCACGACCGGGAGCAGGAGCTCTCCCAACTCGTCAACATGGTTCCGAGCTACCTCTGGCGGCTGTCTTCGAACGGCGAGCCGACCTTCTTCAACAAGCGCCTGATCGATTTTCTCGGCCTCGACATAACGGACGCGGAGATGCCGGACACGAACCGGCTGGCGGCCTTCATAGCCACCGTCGTTCATCCCGACGATGCGGCCAGCCTGCGAGAAACACTTAACAGTTGCTTCGCCACGGGCGAACGCTTCTTTATGAAGTATCGCCTGCGTCGTGCGGATGGCGTTTACCGCTGGATGGAGGGCCAGGCAGAGCCGCTGAGGGATCAGGGCGGACGCATTGTCCAGTGGTACGGCCTTACGCACGACATCGACGATCAGCTACGGGTCGAGGAAGCGCTGCGCGAGAGAGAGCGCGCGCTTTGGCAACTCGTTGAAACGCTGCCGGCAATGATCGATTGTGCCGCGCCGGATGGCGAGCCGATGTACCGCAGCCAGCAGCTCCGTGAATTTCTCGGCTACAACCTCGAAGAACTGGACGAAGCGGGAAAATCGCGGCTGGCCGGCACACTCGAAGCGGGTGTTCATCCCGACGACTTGGCAGGTGTCAAGGAGAGATATGCCCATTCCTTGACCACAGGCGAGCCTTACGCGCGAAGGCATCGTCTGCGGCGCTTCGATGGCGAGTATCGCTGGGTCGAAACGCGAGCCGCCCCGATGCGCAACACTGAAGGGGATATCGTGCAGTGGAACGTTATCTGCCTGGACATCGAAAACGAGGTGCGTGCACAAGAGCAGCTTCGACTGGCGCAAGAGAGACTTGCACGTGCGAGTCAGGCGGCGAGCCTTGCTGAACTCTCCGCATCCATCGCTCATGAGGTGAACCAGCCGCTAGCCGCGATCGTCGCCAACTCCAATGCATGCCACCGTTGGTTATCCGCCGAGCCGCCCAATCTCGACCGCGCCAAGATTACAGCCGAGCGGATTATCCGGGACGCCAACTCGGCGGCAGATGTGGTTGGCCGCATCCGCGCCTTGTTCAGGCCGTCCCTTGAACTGAGAACCAGCACGCCGATCCCCAGTGTCATTGACGAAGCGCGTGACCTCATGGCCGAGGAAGCCATACGGTGTCGCGTTCGTATGGAGATCGACGTCGAACGCAACCTCCCGCTGGTCGCGTTCGATCGCGTCCAGATCCAACAGGTCCTGGTCAATCTTATTCGCAACGGCATCGAGGCTATGCACGCCATTGCCGGGGACAAGGTTCTTGGGATGCGTGTGCGCCGGACAGGGGACACAATCCAGATTGAAGTCAGCGACTCCGGCCCGGGAGTCGAACATCCCGATAAGATATTCGACCCGTTCTTCACGACAAAAGGGCAAGGAATGGGCATGGGACTCGCGATCTCCCGTTCGATCATCGAGTCTCACGGCGGACGCTTATGGGCGGAGAACCGCGTTCCGCATGGGGCGAGGTTCGTCTTCACGCTTCCGGTTGAGGCGAAGGCTGCACCATGATCGGGCGACCGCAATAGTTTTTTTGGTCATACGCGGAACGCATCCGAGACGAGGGCACTGATTGCAGACGCCGCTTCGCTCGCTCGGTATCTCGGTATGAAGCGATTGTTTCGCGCGGGAGCGCTTGGTTTCATTCCGGTTCGCCAAAACGGGTGTGGCGGACAGTCCGATGGAAATCCATGCATGGATTTCCATGAGATGCGAAGGGCGTGTAGCGGGACTAGGATAGCGCCATGAGCATCCGCCCAAATCCAGCCACTGATAGAAGGTGCTATGCGGAGCACCGACGACCTCGAGCCTTTGTTGGTCCGTCGGGAGCAACCGATGCCGGTGCTTCTCAAACAGCGGTTCGCCCTTTCGATCTCGGCATTCTCGCGTCCGTCGATGCGAAAGTCGCGTCATGACTACGGACGAGCAAATTGTCTTCATCGTGGATGACGATCACCGCATCCGCGAGGCGCTCAGCGAACTGCTGGTTTCGCACGGTATGCGCGCCATAGCCTTCGGGTCGGCCGGTGAGTATATCAATGCCGACAAGCCGGATTTGCCTGCCTGTCTCATCCTCGATGTCGAGTTGCCAGATATCAACGGCCTCGATCTGCAGAGACAGATCGCAGTGGGCGGTCATCCGCCGATCGTTTTCATAACAGGACATGGCGATATCCCATCCTCGGTGCGTGCGATCAAGCACGGCGCCGTGGATTTCCTGACCAAGCCTTTCAGCGATGCGGACCTCATGACCGCAATCCATGCGGCGATTGCCCAGGATCGGGAACAGAGATCGCAGCGCGCCGGACTTGGCGTGTTGAAGCAACGTTACCTCGAGTTGACGCCGCGCGAACGCGAAGTGCTGCCGCTGGTGGTGAGTGGTCTGCTCAACAAGCAGGCCGCCGCTGAACTGGGAATCAGCGAAGTTACGCTGGAAATTCATAGAAGGAATGTGATGCAGAAAATGGGCGCCGCGTCGCTTGCCGACCTCGTCCGCATGGCGGAGCGATTGGAAATACCGATCACGCACTCGCGCCGATCGGGAGGGGGCTGAACGTGAGCAAGCGAAGGCCCGTCGTGGCGGTGGTTGACGACGATCCGAGGCTGCTTGAGTCGCTGGAGGATCTTCTGGAGTCCGCCGGCTATATGGCCCGCAGCTTCTCGTCGGCGGGATCGCTGGTGGTCAGTGGGTTGTCGGACGTGGACGTGCTCATCACCGACATCGGGATGCCCGGCATGGACGGCTTTGAGCTTCGTGACCTGGTCAAGAGGGCGCGTCCGAACCTTCCGGTATTCCTGATTACCGGCCGGCACGAGCTAGCGGATCAGTTCCGCGCCAAAGGTATTAGCGGGTTTTTCCGCAAGCCCTTCGATGGCCAGGCCCTGCTTGTGGCGGTGGGTGACGCTTTACGCAACCAAGAAACCGAGGGATGATCATGACAGTTGACCAGCCGCTCCAGCGGAGATCGCTATCGTCGGCGCCGCAGCGCAGGAGTGAAGCGCAGCAGCCGCTCGTCATTATTGTCGACGACGATGCATCTGTCCGGGAGGCGCTATCGGAATTGATCCTGTCGGCGGGCTTCGAGCCAGTTTGCTTTGCCTCGACCCGCGAGTTGATCGACGCCGACATTTTGGACAGCCCCGGCTGCTTGATCCTCGACGTGCGCATGCCAGGATCGAGCGGCCTCGATCTGCAGCAGCATCTTGCGAAAAACGGCAACCCCAAACCCATCATCTTCCTGACCGGACATGGCGACATCCCGATGACTGTCCAGGCGATGAAGGCCGGCGCGGTGGACTTTCTCACCAAGCCGGTGCGGGACCAGACGCTGCTGGACGCCGTCATCGCGGGTATTGCGATGGATGCCAAGCGGCGGGCGGATGCCGTGATCGTCAAGCGCAACATCGAGCGCGTTGAAACGCTGACGCCACGCGAGCGTGAGGTTCTGCATGAAGTGGCGCGCGGACGCCTCAACAAGCAGATCGCCTTTGACCTCGGCATAAGCGAAGTGACGGTCAAGCTCCATCGCGGCAATGTCATGCGCAAGATGGAAGCCGCTTCGATCGGCGAGCTGATCCGGGCATGGGAGACACTGCCCGTGCCGATGCGACAGGCCGACGCGACATAGATCTCTGCCCCAAGCTTCCTGCAAGTATGATGCAGGGACAGCCGATTGATCGCGGATTTGCGCGAGTCCACTCCACCTACATTTATCCAGCGATGACGCTTGGCGACTGCTGCGTCAAATCGGTGCCGCACAGGCTTGGGGGCAGCGTCGCGTTTTTGGAAACTAGACCAAGTTACTCCGCCGAGCCTTGTCTCAGCGTATCTTTCCTACACCTTGGCATCGCACGACAGACCCTTCCGTAGAATAGGTTTGCAGGCCGGATAAGCGCATCCTCTTCCTCGCAAGCCATCACGATCGTCGAGTGTCGCCCGCTCCTTCGCTCACCCCTCCCCGAAAGCGACCATGCAGGTCGGATCGATGATCGTGATGGTGAGCCAGTTGTTGAAGGCCAAGCATCAGGGATGGACACGATGAGCAGGGATGGACTTTTCACGATTGGCGCATCCGGCCGTGACGTCTTGGTGGGCGGCTTGATCCTCGGTCGCTTCGCAATCTACCGCGGGCCGAAAGCCAAACGCCGCTATCCACCAAAAAGGCAAAGGAACCAGGACTATGAGCACAATCACGACCAAGGACGGCACCGAAATCTACTACAAGGACTGGGGCAGGGGGCCGGTTGTAACCTTCTCGCATGGTTGGCCGCTGAATTCGGACGCCTGGGACGGGCAAATGCTCTTTCTTGCCCATAACGGTTTTCGTGTGGTTGCGCATGACCGGCGCGGCCACGGCCGCTCCAGCCAGGCCACGTCCGGCAACGACATGAACGGCTATGCGGACGATCTCGCAGCGGTAATCGATGCGCTTGATCTGCGGGACGCCACGCTGGTCGGACATTCCACCGGAGGAGGCGAGGTCGCTCGCTATATCGGACGGCACGGGACGAAGCGGGTGTCCAAGGCTGTGCTCATCGCTGCCGTCCCCCCGATCATGGTGAAGACGCCGGCCAATCCGGAGGGCCTGCCGATTAATGTGTTCGACGGTATACGGGCTGGCCTCCTCAAGGATCGCTCGCAGCACTACCTGGACCTCGCTCTGTCATTTTATGGTGCAAACAGGCCCGGCGCCAAGGTCTCCCAGGGGATTCTGGATCAGTTCTGGCTCTGGAGCATGCAGGTCGGTCTCGTGAATGCATATGAATGCGTCAAAGCGTTCTCCGAAACCGATTTCACCGAGGACCTCAGGAAGTTCGATATACCGACGCTGATCCTGCATGGCGAGGACGACCAGATCGTCCCGGTCAAGGATTCGTCAGTCAAGTCGGCGCGGCTGATCAGGGGTGCAAAGGAAATATATTACCCCGGTGCGCCCCACGGGATCACGGCCACGCACCAGGACCAGGTCAATGCCGACCTGCTCGCCTTTATCAAAGGATAGCTTCCCGCGATCACGACCAGGCGTTGTTGCGGGCAGCTGCGGCCGTTCGAGTTCTGGAGAGCTCCGGCCGCAGCCTCACCCCGCTGCTGCACTCGCCGGCGTCCAGCAGGCCAGTGCCAATTCCGGAGGCAAGAAACGACATGGGCACACTGTCAGGTAAAATCGCTGTGGTCACCGGCGGAAATGGTGGAATCGGACTATCGGCTGCAAAAATCTTTGCTGACGAGGGAGCGCAAGTGGTCATCACCGGCCGCCGGCAGCAGGCGGTCGAGGAGGCGGTCGCACAGATCGGGGCAGGCGCGCTGGGCATTCAAGGAGATGTGGCCGACGTGGCGCACCATGACGACGTCGCGCAGCAGATCCGGCAGAGGTTCGGGGCGCTCGACATCTATATGGCGAACGCCGGCTTAAACACCATCACACACTCGGCCGACGTATCCGAGGCAGAATATGACGCGCAGTTTGCCGTCAATACGCGCGGCGTCTTCTTCGGTGTCCAGAAGCTGATCCCGATCATGCGGAACGGCGGCGCAATCATCCTCACGGGGTCGCTGGCCAGTGAGAAAGTCCTGGACGGGCATGCTGTCTATGCTGGCTCGAAGGCAGCGATTAATGCGTTCGCGCGCAGCTGGGCGATCGAGCTGAAGTCCCGCGATATCCGGGTCAACGTGCTCAGCCCAGGACCGGTGGATACGGCTATTCTCGATAAGCTAGGCTTACCGTTTGAACAGCGGGGACCGTTCGAAAAGGCGATGGCGGAAGCAATACCCCTGGGTCGTATGGGACAGCCGGAAGAGCTGGCAAAGGCCGCCCTGTTCCTTGCCTCGAACGCGAGCAGCTTTGTCACGGGTATCAACCTGCGGGTTGACGGCGGAATGGCGTTGCTCTGAGTCGCGCTTGCTCCGTTGTCCACCGTCGCGACGCCCCTTATTCCACGATGTCACCAACGGGGTGCGCATCCGAACGCTAAGATCGGCAGTGACGTCGACCGCGTCGCGCGCTGGGCACCGGATCGAAGGCGAGAACGTTCGTCGTGGTGGTACAAATTAAGACGATACAAGCCGTCACGAACGCTGACAGAGGATCGGCTGGCAAGAAAAGTCGGTTCACCTCTCAAGGAATTAACTCAGATACGGCCGAAGGACCGAGGTCTCACCCCGGCCCTTTAATTTGGTGTCGGTCAGGATCAGTGACCCCAGATGCCTTGGCCATATTCGTCGTTGGAAACAGGCTTGCGTACGGTTTTCGGCATGCCAGTATCGTTGTTCATTTTTCTGGTCGAGGAGGTATACGTGTTGTCAGACGCAGGTGCAGGCTGCTGGGCGCCGTTTGATCCATAGTGGTCGCTTCCGGCAATTGCGCTTCCTGCTGTAACAATAAGAGCTGTCTTTTTCATTTTGGTAACTCCATCTTTATCTTGGTGGTCTTCACCCATCCAGATATAAAGCCTCGCTCCCGCAAGACGATTAGACGATCCGGCTGTGTGACCCATGCGTTGGCATTGGGCGATGCAAGCCGAAGGGCTGGGACAATGCCGTTGACGGGAGGCAGTGCGCTGAACATTCGTCGGGCGAAGTGGTGTTTGGAAGCAGCCACTTGCATGGATCTTTCATTGGCCGCGGCCCCGGCACCATTCCAGCGCTGCCGGCCATCGCTGCAGCATGCCACCGGTCACCTGATCTCAGCGATGACCTACCCTGGACCTTGGCATCATATGACTGACCATTCCGCACAATAGGTCGGCGCGCCGGGTCGGCGCATTCTTCTGCGCATAGGTCATGAAAGGCCGGCAAAGGAGAAAGCAATGTCGAACATTACCGGGATCCTGGCGCTCGCAGCGGCGATTGCCTTATCGAGCACCGCGATGGCGCAGCCGGTCGGCCCAAAGGCCAAGCCGACCGTCGTACTGGTGCACGGCGCCTTCGCCGAGTCCTCGAGCTGGGATGCGGTCATCACCAAACTCAACAGGGACGGCTATATAGCCAAGGCCGCAGCCAATCCGCTCCGCGGCGTCGCCAGCGATGCCTCGGCAGTCTCGGCCATCCTCCGGTCGATCCCCGGGCCGGTCGTTCTGGTGGGGCATTCCTATGGCGGGCCAGTCATCACCGAGGCCGCCAACGGAAATGCCAACGTAAAGGCGCTGGTCTATGTGGCTGGGTTCGCGCCGGAGACCGGTGAATCGAGCCTGACGCTTTCTGGCATGTTTCCCGGCAGCACTCTGGCGAGCGCCCTTGCTCCAGTCGCGTTGCCGGGCGGCGGCCAGGATCTCTTCATCCAGCCCGACAAGTTCCGCGCCCAGTTCGCCGCCGATGTCCCGGAAGAACAGGCGTCGCTAATGGCAGCCACTCAACGTCCCGTCGCGCAGGCAGCTCTGGCTGAGGCCTCGGGCGTTGCCTCATGGAAGACGCTGCCGTCCTACATGATCTACGGCACGGATGATCGAAATATCCCGGCAGCCGTCATGAGCTTCATGGCCAAGCGGGCGCATGCCGTAAAAACCGTCGTCGTCGAGGGTGCTTCCCACGCACTCATGGTCTCACGCCCCGACGAGGTCACGTCACTTATCGAGGACGCCGCATCGGCCAGCGAGTAGCTGTCCGGAAACGCCAGCGCCCGACCGAACAAAAGCAAATAAACACGCTGCAGCAGGAGATTCGAAATGAAAATTGTCGTTATCGGCGGAACCGGGCTGATCGGTTCGAAGACTGTGGAACGACTGCGGAAAAAGGGGCACGACGTGCTAGCGGCGTCGCCGAACTCCGGAGTGAACACCGTCACGGGAGAAGGGCTGGCCGCCGCACTTGCCGGGGCACAGGTCGTCGTCGATCTTGCGAACTCGCCGTCGTTCGAGGAGAAGGCCGCGCTGGAATTCTTCGCTGCGTCCGGGCGTAATCTTCTTGCAGCCGAAGCCGCCGCCGGTGTCGGTCATCACGCGGCCCTGTCAGTCGTCGGCACCGACCGGCTGCAGGGCATGGGCTATTTCCGCGGAAAATTGCTCCAGGAAAAACTGATCAAGGAATCCGCAATCCCATACACGATCGTCCACGCCACCCAGTTCTTCGAATTCACGGCCGCCATCGCAAACACCGGCGCCGTCGGTGATACCATCCACATGTCACCGGCGTACTTCCAACCCATGGCGGCCGATGATGTCGCCGATGCAATGGCGGACGTCGCGCTTGCCACTCCGTTGAACGGCACGACCGAAATCGCCGGCCCGGAGCGCGTTCGCATGAGCGAACTCGTCGGTCGCTTTCTGAAGGCCACCAACGACCCCCGCAAAGTCGTCGCGGATCCTGGTGCTCTCTACTACGGTCAAGTGGCAGTCGACGATCGAACGCTTGTTCCGGGCGAGAACGCGCGCATCGGCGCCGTGCATTTCGATGACTGGCTCAGCCGGTACACACCGCCGAAATAAACAAACAAAAGCTAGCGCTGGTCTCGTGACCAATCAGATCGGCGTTCCCCAGCCATCAAATTCAACAAGGAGACTAGACATGATCAAGACACTTCTATGCGCAGCGCTCACTGCCGCTTCCTTCACCGCGGCAATGGCGAAAGACGCGGACAGCGTGAAGCTCGTCTACGACCAGGCTCTTCCAAACGTGCCCGGCAAGAGCATGAAAGCGGTGCTCGTCGAGTACGCACCGGGCGGTACATCGCCTGCCCATACGCATCCCAAGTCCGCGTTCATCTATGCGACGGTCCTGGAGGGGGCGATCCGAAGCCAGGTCAACGAAGGACCGGTGAAGACCTATCGTGCCGGCGAAAGTTTCTCGGAATTTCCCGGCGACCGTCACGCGATAAGCGAAAACGCCAGCAAGACGGAACGCGCCCGCCTGCTTGCGATCTTCGTTGTCGATACCAACGAGAAGAACCTGACGACATACCCGAAATGAAATCGGGCTAGTCGTCGGGGCGTAAAGGAAAGGTCACCGACATGGATGCGATCGCCAGGCGCATGCTTGCAGGGGTTTCGGTCCCCGATACGCCGATTGTTGGCCGAGCGATCGAATATGCTCGTCAGCGATGTGAACCCTACTTGTTCAATCACGTAGTCCGATCCTGGCTTTTCGCGGCCAGGATCGGACAGCTTCAGAATGTCGAGCACGACGCGGAAGTTGTCGCTGTCGGAACCCTGTTGCATGACATCACGCTCAATGAGCACTTTGCCGGGCCGCGCCGTTTCGAAGTGGAAGGCGCCGATCTGGCTCGAACCTTCGTCCGGGACGGCGGCTTCGACGAACGTCGCGCTCAACTGATCTGGGACAGCGTCGCCCTCAACTCGACACCGTCGATCGGCCTCTACAAGGAAGCCGAGGTGGCGTTGTGCACAGCCGGGATCTGCCTCGATGTCGTCGGCTTGCAATATAAGCTCATCCCTTCCACCGAAATGGCAACGATCGTCGGCGAATTCCCGCGGCTCGGAATGAAGCGACGGATGACGCGATGCTTTTGCCAGATCGCGGATGTCAGTCCCGCAACCACCTACGACAACTTTGCCCGGGATTTCGGCGAACGCTTTGTCCCCGGCTACAGGGCTCCTTCGGCAGTTGATTCCGTGATGAACGCTCCCTTCCAGGAGTGAGGAAAACATCGAACCCCAGCCTCCCGGCTGTGGCCGCGAGGCGCTTTCAGGAGGGCGTCATGCGCATTGACAGTCTGCATCCAATAACGTCGGCCCGCCTCTCAGTGATCGATGTCGACGCTCCGCTTCGCGGTGCCGCACTCTCGCTTTCCAAACCAGCAACAGGCCTGGTCGTCGTGTGCCACGGCAACGGGGAGGTGGCAGGTGTGCTGAGCAAGTCCGATATCATCCGCCATCTGGCCAATTCAGGGCCAACAGAAGCGCCCGTTGTTACGTTGATGAGCCGATCCATCGTCTCCTGCGGTCCCGACGACGACGTCCATTCAGTCTGGCAGACGATGGCCGCGCGAGGCCTTCAGAATGTGCCGGTACTTGGGGCGGACCAGAAGCCGATAGGCGTGCTTGATATCCGTGATGCAATGAAGGCGCTCTTCGATCAAGAGGAGCTCCAGGAGCAACTCCTGGCCAACTACATCGGCGGGATCGGCTACCAGTGATGCAGGAGCAAGGCACCGGGCCGGGCCACAGCAAGCCCACTCCGGGCGATCTCTTGTTCCTCGTGCTCGTCAACATGATCGCTGGGCCCCGCGACGCGATAGCAAGACATATACCGCGGTATTGCTCGCCCTCTTCCTCGACCCAATCGACCACAGATGCAGTTCATTTAAGTTCTTCCAGCAACCAAGAGTCGACCGAGCAACCGGGGGAATGGAATGTCACGCCTAAAGGAAGATGTCTTCGACCGGCCTGCCGATGTTCCGCGAAGCGGCCTACCCGTGCAGATATCGACCGCCGGCATTGTTCATGACCTTGGCAATCTCATCCAGGTCGCCTCATCCGCGCTGAACCATCTGGCCCGTGACCCCAGCGTCTCAGCGGCGCCGGATCTTGGGCTTGTTATTGCCGGCGCCAAAACAGCTCTGGAGCGAGCCGGCGGCCTTGTCAGGCAAACCATCGGCGTAGCCCGAGAAATTCATGCCGAAATCGAGTATGCGGACGTGGGCGCCTGCCTGGCTGAGGTCGAATCCGTCATTCGAAGCGCTTGGGGTGCCAATTTGCGCCTCGAGGTTCGGGTCGGCTCCGATCTGCCTCGGGTAAAGGGTGATCCGATTGGGCTTCAAAACGCGGTTCTGAATCTTCTGTTCAATGCACGCGAGGCTATGCCTGACGGCGGTCTGATCTCGATCGACGCCGCCTTGGCGTCCGAAAGTTCCACGGCCGGTCGGATAGATGTTCGTGTCGCCGACAACGGAATTGGAATGACCAGCGAGACTATGGTCCGCGCATTCGATCCTTTCTTCACCACGAAAGGTGGAGGCCTCGGCGGCGTTGGGTTGCCAATGGTCAAGCGCTTCGCCGAGGAGGCGGGGGGAAGTGTCGACGTCGAGAGCGAGCTCGGGTCGGGCACAGCCGTGACGTTGCGGTTGCCCGCAATACGATAGAGGGCCAACGACAGGCCAACCTGTCTCGGCAAATACGCACAAACCAGCGCACAATCGAGAGTTAAAGATGGATACGGAAGTCATCGAGAACACTCAACAGCATCGTTTCGAGCTGCCGATCGCCGATGAAATGTTCGCTGCGGCCTATTACAGGATCGAGAGCGGGAAGATTGTTCTCATACACACGGAAGTCCCGTCGGAGTTTTCCGGACAGGGGATCGCGACGCGATTGGCTCAGGGTACGTTTGAGCTGCTGCGCAAAACCGGCCGCAAAGCGATCTTGAAATGCGCCTTCATGAGCCGGTTCCTCGCCAAACAGCCGGAATATGCCGATATCGTCGACGGATAGGTACAGGCTGGTTGCGAAAAAAGGCATCCTCTGAAATGAGCGACGAATATGATTTGCAGAGGTTCGTCAGAGCGCAGGACGCTGTCTATGAAGACGCGCTAGGTATTCTGCGCCAAGGAATGATGTGCACGTCCTACATGGAGTTCATCTTTCCAAGGTTGGCCGTCAACCGAAGCGACGCTGCGCCTGCGCCATATGCGATCACATCGCTCGACGAAGCGAGTGCCTATCTCTCATCTCCGATACTAGGAGGTCGTTATCGGGAATGCATCGGGGCACTACAACGGCTCTCCGGTTCAAGCGCTCACGCTGTCTTCGGTGATGTTGACGCGAAGAAATTACACGCCTCTCTGACGCTGTTTTCCGAAGCGAGCAACGACGAGTTCCTGCTCGAAACCATCTTTGACGTGTGGTTCGACGGTTTGCTCGACGAACAAACAATGATCGAACTCTACCCGACATCGTAGCGTCGCCAACAAGAGGCATTCTTGCAGGCGATGGGGTGGGGAATGGCGGCAGCCAAAATGCGCACCGGTGAACTATCACTACGTCATTCCCACGCTCAGGTGTCGTCTGGCAGGGGTATGAATTCGTGCTCGCCCGGCACGCCGGGGAAGCGGCCCTCGCGCCAATCCATCTTCGCCTGCGCGATCCGTTCGGCCGAAGAGGAAACGAAGTTCCAGTAGATGTGACGTGGTTCCGAAAGCGGCTCGCCCCCGATCAGCATCAGTCTTGCCGCATGAAAGGCAGGCGCCTGGAGCACGATCTCGGTGCCAGGCGCCAGAGCTATCAAATCGGCCTCATGGAACGTCCCGTCATGGCCGACAATCCCAACCTCGCCGGCGGCAACGTAGATCGCGCGCTCGACATATTCAGGTTTCACCTGGTATCGCGCGCCGCTCGTGAGCACAATTTCGGCATAGACCATGTCGGAGAAGATTCTTACCGGCGAGACCAGGCCATCGGATGCGCCAGCGATCAAAGTAAACTCGACCCCGTCGGCACAGAACCTCGGGATTTCGGGAGCGCCGTAATGCGCAAGGCTGGGCGCAATTTCTTCATACCGGGAGGGAAGGGCCATCCAGGCCTGAGCGCCGAAGAGATTGCCTCCCGACGCTCGGACTTCTGGCGGCGTGCGCTCGGAATGGACGATGCCCGACCCGGCCGTCATCCAGTTGACCTCGCCGGGACGGATGGTCCGCACTTCGCCGAGATTGTCCCGGTGAACGATCTCTCCATCGATCAGGTAGGTCAAAGTCGCAACGCCGATATGCGGATGCGGTCCCATGTCGAAACCGCGACCCGCGTCGAATACAGCCGGACCAAAATGATCGAACAGGATGAAGGGCCCGATCATCAGGCGGTTCGAGGTGGGCAACAAACGCCGTACCTTCAAACCGTCCGCGAACTCACGGACGCTCGGCTGGATGAGTGCCTCGATGGCCGCGATGTCGCTTTGGCGGATGGTCATGGATGTTGATCCTTCTGCTTGACCTCTCGGCCAGGCGCTCCAGCATGCTTGAACGGAGCGGCGCGAAAGGCTGCCTGAATGGCTGTAAGGAGCGCGAATTTGGAGCTCGCGTGCTGGTGTCCTGGATTGCCGCTGTCGCCGAAGGCCGACACCCTCGTCGCCAGGATCGCGGCAAGATCTTCGGCCATTTCAGGCCTGTCGAGCAGCAGCGGCGCGATGCTTCTCTGGTCTATCTCATAAACCGCGACATGGGTCATTGCCCGCAATGTCGACTCCTCGCCGATCCCGGCGAGCAAGCCTGTCTCGCCGAAGAAGTCGCCCGGTGCGAGCCGGCCGATTTCCTGGGGCTGAGCATCGTCCTGGCCACGTTGCCGGGCGATGACGCCGGTCCGAACAATCATGAGGGACAGCAGCTTTTCTCCCTGTCTTGCGATGATTTCGCCCTTGCGGTAGCCGCGGACCGAGGTCGTCGCCGCAAGTGCCTCCTGCTCGGCATCCGTCAGCGCCGAGAAAATCGGTATGGACTTGATCAGTTCGATCGGGGTGAAGCTGTCAGAGGCTGCCGTATCGTCGCTTGGGCGGCTGGTCATGGCAATCGACGCCGAAAGCGGCTCAGCCAGCAGCATGCCGATTGACTTTGAATGGCGATAGATGAGATCGAAAACTTCGTTCCGAGCGCTAATTCGCTGGTCGAGACTTGCGACGCGAAACGAGAGCTCGATTTCGATTGCCGCAGCATCCAGGCTTCTGATGGCAACCGAAGGCGAAGGATCCTGGATGATCGAATTGCAACTCAGCAGGACGGAACGCATGGTATCGAGAATGATCGCCGGCATCTTCGTCGGTACCACTTTGATCGTCACGGCGAGTCCATGGCTCTCGTCTGGACCGCTGACATTCGTCACTCCGATCCTGGCGAGAAGACTGTTGGGCAGCGCGACGACATTGTGAGCTGGGGTAAGCAGGTTGGTCGACCGCCAATTGGTCTCGACAACGCGCCCTTCTGTTCCGTCGCTCAAGACAATCCAGTTTCCAAGCACGTAAGGGCGACCGAGGTTAAGCGCAATTCCTGAAAATACGTCGCCAAGCGTATTCTGGAGCGCCAGTCCCAGGATGACGGCAAATACCCCCGAGGTGGCGATCAACGTTCCGACTGGCACGGAGAAGACGAACGCCAGGATCGACAGCAGCATTCCGGTGTAGACGATGCCGACCACGACGTCCTGCAGGAGACGTGCCTCGCGCGGCTTTCGCTCGAAGACAAGATAAATACGAACAAATCCGATTAGCGCCCAGGCAAGGTGAACCCACCAGAGCAGCTTGACCGACCCGATCAGGATCGCTCCGCTGCTTGCCTCTTCGCCCCTCGCAGGTTCGTACGGGACAACGCGCAGGTCGAGAACGAGAATCGACATGGCAAGGAAAAAGCCAAGCTGGACGATCAGCCTCGTATTGCCGAAACGTCTGGGGATGAGCGTCCAAACGATGATCCCGGCGAGGCCGATCAACACGATATAGACCAGAGGCGAGTTCCACCAGCTCATGACGGATCCAGATCGAGCATATTCGCAATGTTCAGCGCCCTTCCGACGGATGTCGGATCTCCGGACCGGGCGCCCGCCCCTTGGCCTTGTTCTTTTCGAGGACCGCTTCGGTGATCGAATGCGGTAAAGGTCGTGGGGTCTCGATCAGCCCAAGCAGCGGCATGACGATGATGAAAAATGCAAAGTAGTAAAGCGTCGCAAGCTGGGACATGACCACGTACGCGCCTTCCGCCGGCTGTGAGCCGAGCCAGCCGAGAAAGAGCGCGTCGGCCACGAATATCCAGAAGAACAGCCTATACCAGGGCCGATAGACCGCCGAGCGCACCTTGGAGCTGTCGAGCCACGGCACCAGGAACAACACGGCGATTGAGCCGAACATCGCCAGCACGCCACCAAGTTTGGAATCGATCGGTCCCACATTGAAGGTGATGGCCCGCAGGATTGCGTAGAACGGCAGGAAGTACCATTCCGGCACGATATGCGCGGGCGTCTTCAGTGGGTTGGCCACCGTGTAGTTGTCCGGATGGCCAAGAAAGTTCGGCAGATAAAAGACGAAATATGCAAAGAAAAACAAGAACACGATGATGCCGACCGCATCCTTGACGGTGGCATAGGGCGTGAAGTCGACGACATCGGTTTTGGATTTCACCTCAACCCCCGTCGGATTGTTTTGGCCGACCACGTGAAGCGCCCAGATATGCAAGGTCACCACGCCTGCAAGCATGAATGGCAGCAGATAATGGAGTGCAAAGAAACGGTTCAGCGTCGGATTGCCGACAGCGAAGCCGCCGAGCAACAGCTGCTGGATCCAGTTGCCGACCAGCGGGATTGCCGTGAAGAAGTTGGTGATGACGGTAGCGCCCCAGTATGACATCTGGCCCCAGGGCAGCACATAACCGATGAAGGCTGTCGCCATCATCAACAGCAGATTGGTGCAGCCGAGCACCCATAGAAACTCGCGCGGCGCCTTGTACGAACCGTAATAGAGCCCGCGGCAGATGTGGAGATAGACGGCGATGAAGAAGAACGCTGCTCCGTTCGAATGCAGGGTGCGAAGCAGCCAGCCAGAATTTACATCGCGCGTGATCTTCTCGACCGAATTGAAGGCCAGCCCCGTGTCGGGTGCGTAATGCATCGCCAGCACGACACCTGTTATGATCTGCGACGCCAGCATGACCGTGAGAATGCCGCCGAACGTATAGGCGTAATTCAGGTTGCGCGGGACGGGATAAACGATGAAGGAATCATGCACCAGCCGTGGCAACGGCAGGCGGGCGTCCAACCAGCGTTCGATGCCGGTTTTCGGCACATATGTCGAATGTTTGTCGCTCATGGTAACCTCCCCATGCTTCAGCCGATACGGATCTTGGTGTCGGAAATGAACTGGAACACCGGCACCGCCATGTTCTCCGGCGCTGGACCCTTACGGATGCGTCCGGCGCTATCATATTGGGAACCGTGGCAGGGGCAGAGCCAGCCTCCGAAGTCGCCCTGCTGGCCAACCGGGATGCAGCCGCTATGCGTGCAGACCTGGACCATCACTATCCAGGCTTCCTTATCTGGCGCAGTGCGGTTTGCGTCGGTCGCCGGCGCGTCGGCGGGCAAATTGGCATTGCGGGCGATCGGATCCTTGAGCTCAGCGAGATTGACCGCCTGACCATCCGTCATTTCCTTGGCTGTGCGGTTGCGCACGACCACCGGCTTACCGCACCATTGCACAACCAGCGACATTCCCGGCATCAGCGAGGAGACATCGACTTCGACCGGAGCCTGCGCCTCGGCGGGCAATGTGTGCTCGGCGCTGCCGTTTTCGAGTTCGGAAAGATCGGCCATAATGATGACTCCTGCCGTTGGGAAAGCTGCTACAGCGCGTCGGCGGCATCGAGCAAAGGCAAGACACGGCCGTGGCTTTTCGAATGCGTAGCGTCGGGTTGAAATATGCCGGCTGTGGTGGGACGTGAGCCATCGTGCCTAGGGCGCGTTCGTCCAATACTTTCGGTCATGATTTACTGAGCGAAGGGCTGGCCCGGACTGTTGAGGAGGCCATGAATGGTCGCCGGGTTTCTGAATTCTCCGGTTAGCGTTCCTCAGATCCGGCATTGTTCACGCCGCAATCACAGAACTATCGCTCAGCCCGATCATACCTCGGCATAGGCACGTCTCGCTGTCGGTGTGATGGCCGTCCCTCCTCGGCAGATGCAAGTTTCCTGATGCAATCGTCTTGGAGGTTGCTGGCAAGGATAGCTAGCGCGTGGCGCTATGCGGGCTTCCGCCCGGACAACAACAAATCATGGAATGTCATCTGCCTTTGGAAAACAAAGGCACGCACGACGAAATTGACGACGGTTAGCGCTGCGGCGATGGAAGTTGCCGACGCCAGTTTGGGCGCACCTGCGCTGGCTGTACCTTGGTACCAGATTCTATCGGAGTTGATACAAATCGGGTCGTGTACTCGTGAAAGCTCATGTTGTTTCGGGGGCCGCCGTCCGCAGATAGCGCATCGTCGTGCGGGCGTTCTCAGATTTGGCGATGGCAAGGAGACTCGATATGAAAATTGTAGTCATCGGTGGCTCACATTACATCAGAGCGAGCACTGTCAAAAAGTTACGAAGCAAGGGCCACGAGGTTGAAGCGGCGTCCACGCCCCGCGATGCCAATACTTACATTACAGACTGTCGCGATGCTGGCTACGCTGGCCAACATCTGAGGCGCCGCCTGATGTATTTGGGGTCGCTGGTTCATGAACTGTGGCGCCAGGGACGCGCGTGGCGCAACAAACTTAATCCTCACTTCTAGAGTCGTGCACCCGAGTCGGTATCAATCCCAAGCGGATAGAGGCGTTAGCCCTCAGTTGCTCATAATGGTCTGATCGGCAGTCTTTTGTTTCGCTGCAAGTCCTCGCAGCCGATGTCGCTCCATAGCGGCAGGGAAGTCGCGTTCCCGAGCGCAATCTCTTCGACCAAGCTGCCGATCAGCTCTCGGCCCACCTGACCGAAATGCGCCTCAGTGCGGTCGAAGAGCAATTTGCGGCTGGCCGACGCGGCCTCTCAGCCGACCTTCATGGTGATGGCCCCTGACCGCTCCCGGGCGGCATGCCGGCTTAGCTACTACCTCAAGTCGCTGTCTCCCTGCTGACTAGAATCCCCATTCGACGGATGCATTCGTCCTAGGGGTTGTTGAGAATCAGGATTCCACTTTCGCCCTTTGAGTGATTCAAGCCTCATTTTGGAGGCTTTGATGATTCGAACGGTTCTGACGGACGAGCAATG
>NZ_JAMYQP010000023.1:0-102151 GCF_040320945.1 Mesorhizobium sp. M0587 | reverse complement strand
AGATGCAGCGTCGCCTCGAAATCGTGCGATGAGCGCAGGCCGGGCTCGGCACCGAGGAAAAGGATGCGCTCACCCTTTCGCGGCAGAGGAAGAGCCTCGGCCTCGAATGGATGGAAAAGCGTCTTCATCGCCTCGGCGGACATGCTTGTGCTCCATAAACGAAAGCGGGCGCGACATAAGCCGCGCCCGCTTCGATTTTTCTATCTGGTCGCTCAGGCGGCGTCTTCTTCGCCTTCAGCCTTCTTATCGCGAACGATCTCCTTGCCGGTGGCCTGGTCGACGACCTTCATCGACAGGCGGACCTTGCCGCGCTCGTCGAAGCCCATCAGCTTGACCCAGACCTTGTCGCCTTCCTTGACGACGTCCGAGGTCTTGGCGACCCGGTCGTTGGCAAGCTGCGAGATGTGGACGAGGCCGTCGCGCGGGCCGAAGAAGTTGACGAAAGCGCCGAAGTCGGCGGTCTTGACGACCGTGCCCTCGTAGATCTCGCCGACTTCCGGCTCGGCAACGATGGTGTGGATCCACTTCTTCGCCGCCTCGATCTCCTTGGCGTTCGACGAAGCGATCTTGACCGTGCCGTCGTCCTCGATGTTGATCTTGGCGCCGGTCTTCTCGACGATTTCGCGGATGACCTTGCCGCCAGAACCGATGACGTCGCGAATCTTGTCGGTCGGGATGTGCATGACCTCGATGCGCGGCGCGAATTCGCCGAGCTCGGCACGCGCGCCGGTGAGCGCGTGGGCCATTTCGCCGAGAATATGCTGACGACCGTCCTTGGCCTGGTCGAGAGCGATCTTCATGATCTCCTCGGTGATGCCCTCGATCTTGATGTCCATCTGCAGGGAGGTGATGCCATTGGCGGTGCCGGCGACCTTGAAGTCCATGTCGCCGAGGTGATCCTCGTCGCCAAGGATGTCGGAGAGCACGGCGAAGCGCTCACCTTCCTTGATCAGGCCCATGGCGATGCCGGCCACGGGCTTGGCCAGCGGCACGCCGGCATCCATCAGCGCCAGCGAGGTGCCGCAGACGGTGGCCATCGACGAAGAGCCGTTGGACTCGGTGATCTCCGAGACGACGCGCAGCGTGTAGGGGAACTGGTCAGATGTCGGCAGCATCGGACGGATGGCGCGCCAGGCGAGCTTGCCGTGGCCGATTTCGCGGCGACCCGGCGAACCCATGCGGCCGGTCTCACCGACGGAGTAGGGAGGGAAGTTGTAGTGAAGGAGGAACTTCTCCTTGTACATGCCGGTCAGCGAATCGACATACTGCTCGTCCTCGCCGGTGCCGAGCGTGGCGACGACCAGCGCCTGCGTCTCGCCGCGGGTGAACAGCGCCGAACCGTGGGTGCGCGGCAGGACGCCGACTTCGGAAACGATCTTGCGGACCGTCTTCAGGTCGCGGCCATCGATGCGCGAGCCGGTATCGAGAATGTTCCAGCGCACGACCTTGGCCTGGAGCTCCTTGAACACGCTGCCGATCTGCTCAGACGTATACTTGGCCTCTTCGCCTTCGGCCGGAGCGAATGCGGCCTTGACCTTCGCCTTGACGGCGTCGACGGCACCATAGCGCTTCTGCTTGTCGGTGATCTTGTAGGCTTCGCGAAGTTCGTCGCCGACGATCTTCAGCATCTCGCCTTCGAGCGCCGAATAGTCCGGCGCGGTGAAATCGCGCGGGTCCTTGGCGGCGACCTCGGCCAGCTTGATGATCGCCTCGATCACCGGCTGGAAGCCCCTGTGGCCGAACATGACGGCGCCGAGCATCAGGTCTTCGCCAAGCTCCTTGGCTTCGGACTCGACCATCAGCACGGCGTCGGTGGTGCCGGCGACGATGAGGTCGAGCTTGGATTCCTGCATCTCGTCGACATGCGGGTTGAGCACATATTCGCCGTTGATGTAGCCGACGCGTGCGCCGCCGATCGGGCCCATGAAGGGAACGCCCGACAGCGTCAGGGCAGCCGAAGTGGCGACGATCGACAGGATGTCGGGATCATTCTCGAGATCGTGCTGGACGACGGTGACGACGATCTGCGTGTCATTCTTGTAGCCGTCGGCGAAGAGCGGACGGATCGGGCGGTCGATGAGGCGGGAAACCAGTGTTTCCTTTTCGCTCGGACGGCCCTCACGCTTGAAGTAGCCGCCCGGGATCTTGCCGGCGGCATAGGTCTTTTCCTGATAGTTGACGGTCAGCGGAAAGAAATCGAGGCCGGGCTTGGGCTCCTTCATCGAGACGACGGTGGCGAGAACCTTGGTTTCGCCATAGGTCGCGAGCACCGCGCCGTCGGCCTGGCGCGCGATCTTGCCGGTTTCGAGGATGAGCGGACGACCGCCCCATTCGATTTCCACTTTGTGGTGATTGAACATGTCTTATCCTTTGTATGAGGAAGGGCCGCGCCGTTTCAGCGTGCGCGGGTGCCCTTTCCTCTGGCTTCCTTTCTCGGGCAGCCACGGGCAAGACAACGGGAAGCTCGGGTTCCATCGGCACTGTGGCCTGCGAGCGTCCTGCAATCCTGCCCCATGACCGTCCATGGGTGGCTTCGAGTGGCCCTCTGCACGCTCGAAGCCGGTATGGCCAGTCGATCGACTGGCCTGCGCATGACCCCGAAAACCACGGCTTGCGGAACGCATCATGCGCAAATTCAACTTTTGGAGCGTCCGTCCGGCATCCAGATGGGTGCGCGGCGCTCCAGTCCTGCATTCGAGATCGGGTTAATCCGGTGCTCGAATGCGCGACCGGCGGACTCCCTGAGAGAGCCCGCCGGTCAATTCGTCAACGGCGCAGACCGAGCTTCTCGATCAGTGTCTGATAGCGCGCGTCGTCCTTGCGCTTGAGATAATCAAGCAGGCTGCGGCGCTGGGAGACGAGAGCGAGCAGACCACGGCGGGAATGGTTATCCTTCTTGTGGTCCTTGAAATGGTCGGTCAGGTTCTTGATGCGCTCGGAAAGGATGGCCACCTGGACTTCCGGAGACCCGGTATCGCCCTTGGCGGTTGCGAATTCACCCATCAATTCCTGTTTGCGTTCGGCAGTAATCGACATCGTGTTTTTCCTTATCTGTTCGAGGAAACGGGTCGCCCACAGCCGGGATGTCGTCCAGCAGGGGCCGTGCAAGCAAAGCGTCGTAGCGCTAAGCTGCGGCGCATATAGTGCAATTCCCGACAAAACACCAGCCCAATTCACAAGCCGGCTTTTGAGGCCGAAATGGCAAGTTTTGCCCCTGTCAAAGCCATTTCTTCCATTTGAAGAACGCAATCAACCCGACCGCGACGACACCCATGAACAGGAGCGACAAGGGATAGCCGTAGTAGGCTTTCAACTCGGGCATGTTCCATGGCGACGACCCGGGATCGAAATTCATGCCCCAGACACCGACCAGAAAGGTAAGCGGCATGAAGATGACCGAGACGATGGTGAGATAGCTGATGACGTCGTTGGTGCGCGCCTGGCTCAGCGACAGATGCATTTCGATCAGGCCGGTCAGCATGTCGCGCTGGGTCTCTACGAGCTCGATGAGCCTGAGCGAATGATCGAGTGTGTCGTTGAGGAAGACCTTGGTCTCGGCCCTCACATAGGAGACGTCGTTGCGGATAAGCGTCGCCAGCGCATCGCGCATCGGCCACAGCACCCCCTTGAGCACATTGGCATCACGCCGCAATTCGTGCAGTTGCCGCATCTGGTGCTTGTGCGGCGAATACAGCATCTGGTCCTCGATACTGTCGACCACCTCGCCCGCCGCCTCGATCGGCGGAAAATAGCTGTCGACGATCGCGTCGATCAGCGCGTAGGCGAGATAGTCGGCGCCGCGAGCCCGCAACCGGTTGGGCGCCGAGCTCTCGATGCGCTTGCGCACGGGATCGAATGGATCGCCTTCACGCTCCTGGAAAGTGACGACGAAGTTCTCGCCCAGGAAGAGCGCGATCTGTTCGTAGCGATGCGACGTGACATCGTCGATCATGCGCAGGACGACGAAGGCATGATCCTCGAAGAAATCCACCTTCGGACGCTGACCCGTATTGACGACGTCCTCCAGCGCCAGCGGATGCAGGCTGAAGATGCGGCCGATCTCCTCGATCAGCGAAATGTTGGCGAGGCCGGTGCAATCGAGCCAGATCACCGGCCATTTTCCGCAATTGGCCATGACATCGTCGATGCTTGCATTTTCGACGGTCTTGAATTTCTGCGGCGAGATCAGGGTCAGCCGCAGTTCCGAGCGCCGCGCCGCCGGGTCGGCGATCAACGTGCCGGGCGACGCACCGACCGGCGGCCGCCGCGTTTTCAACGGCGCCCGCTTCTTGATCGTCTCAGCCTTTGCCATGCAGCCCTCTGATGCGACGTCCGACAGACATTAGATGAGAGGCATCATCCGGCAAAGACCCGCTTGGGCTTGAACATACCTTGCTCGATCGCGCCGATGGCCACCAGCTTGCCGCGGGCCGTGGCACAGGCCTCTTCGGCTTCGACAGGCGCATCCCGGCCACGGATGATCACCGGATTGCCGAGGCGGATCTTCGTCGCCGCGTCATCGCTGATGGCGATCTGCGGCAGGCAATCGAGCGCCGCCGATGTATCGACCAGAAGCGCATCGATGGCACCGAAGTCGATCGGCACTTCTATCGCGTCGGCGTCGGCCGTTTCCGGCTTGTCTTCACTTTCCGGCCTATCTTCACCTTGCACGCCGAAGCGGGCGGCTTCCAGTTCGGCGATGGTGACGAAATCTTCGGGCGTGAACGGCTCGACCTCGACCCGGCGCAGGTCGGAAACATGGCCGAAGCACCCGAGGTCGCGGCCCATGTCGCGGGCCAGCGAGCGCACATAGGTGCCCTTGCCGCATTCGACCTCGAAAACGGTGTGGTCGACGCTGTGCTCGACGATATCGAGGCGGCCGATCTCGACCTCGCGCGCCGGAATGTCGACCGTCGCGCCGTCACGGGCGAGATCATAGGCGCGCTCGCCGGCGATTTTGATAGCCGAGAATTGCGGCGGCGTCTGCATGATGACGCCGGTGTATTTCGGCAGCAGCGCCTCGACCTCGGCCTGCGACGGACGCTTGTCGGAGGTCTTCGTCACCGGGCCCTCGAGATCGTCGGTCGAGCGCTCCTGCCCCCAGGCCACGGTGAAGCGATAGATCTTGGCGCCGTCCTGCACATAGGGCACGGTCTTGGTGGCTTCGCCGAGCGCGATTGGCAACATGCCGGAAGCCAGCGGGTCCAGCGTGCCGGCATGCCCCGCCTTTTCCGCCTGGAACAGCCATTTGATCTTGGATACGGCCTCGGTGGAACCCATGCCGACCGGCTTGTCCAGCACCACCCAACCGGAGACCGGCCGGCCCTTCTTCTTGCGCGACGCGCCATTATTCGCTGTCCTTCTCGTCGTCCGCATCGAGGTCACGCGCTACTTCGGGCGACTTCAGGAGATCGTTTATCCTGGCGAAATTGTCGAAGGAGGTATCCAGCCGGAAGCGGAATTCCGGCATATACTTCATCTGCCGCAACGCACCGGAGACGCGCCCGCGGATGAATTTCGCATGCTTGTTCAGAGCCTCCACCACCGCGCCGGCATCACTGGCGCCGAGCGGCGAGACGAAGGCGGTGGCGATCTTCAGGTCGGGCGACATGCGCACTTCCGAGACCGACACGACGGCATTCTCGATCAGCGGATCGATGATCTCGCCGCGCTGCAAGGTCTCGGAGAGCGCATGGCGCACCTGCTCGCCGACGCGCAGCATGCGCTGGGATGGGCTCGATGTCGTGGAACGGGGCATTTTTCTCAATCCTGAAAGCGTGAGGCGCGGGATAGGACCGTGCCGCATGTCTCAACGGGTCATTCTCAATAGCACGGGGGCGGCGGCCTTTCGACCGCCGCCCGATACGGTCGGAATACTCGAACTCAGAGCGTCCGGGTCACCATCTCGACGCGGAAGCACTCGATGACGTCGCCGACGCGCATGTCCTCGTAGTTCTGGAAGGCCATGCCGCACTCCTGGCCGCCCGGGACCTCCGAAACCTCATCCTTGAAGCGCTTCAGCGTCTTCAGCGTGCCTTCGTGGATGACGACGTTGTCGCGGATCAGGCGAACACCGGCGCCGCGCTCGACCTTGCCTTCGGTGACACGGCAGCCGGCGATCTTGCCGACCTTGGTGATGTCGAAGATCTCGAGGATCTGGGCATTGCCGATGAAGGTCTCGCGACGCTCCGGCGAAAGCAGCCCGGAGAGCGCCGCCTTCACGTCATCCACGAGGTTGTAGATGATCGAGTAGTAGCGGATCTCGATGCCCGCGGCCGCGGCCGCGGCACGTGCCTGCACGTTGGCGCGGACGTTGAACCCGATGATCGCCGCGCCGGAAGTTTCCGCCAGCGAGACATCGCTTTCGGTGATGGCGCCGGCGCCGGCATGAACGATGCGCGCACGCACTTCGTCGGTGCCGAGCTTGTCGAGAGCGGCATTGATGGCCTCGATCGAACCTTGCACGTCGCCCTTGATGACCAGCGGGAATTCCTTCAGCCCGCTCGTCTGCAATTGCGACATCATCTGTTCGAGCGAACCGCGCTGGCCGGCATGCCTGGCGACTGCCTTCTCACGCGCCAGACGCTGGCGATACTCGGTGATCTCGCGGGCGCGGGCCTCGTTGTTGACGACGGCGAAGCGGTCGCCGGCCTGCGGCGTGCCCTGAAGGCCGAGCACCTCGACCGGCATGGCCGGCGGCGCTTCCTTGATCTGCTCGCCACGATCATTGACTAGCGCGCGCACCCGGCCCCATTCGTTGCCGGCGACGAGAATGTCGCCCGGCATCAGCGTGCCGGTCTGGACCAGCACGGTGGCGACGGGGCCACGGCCCTTGTCGAGCTGCGCCTCGATGACGACACCCTCGGCGGTACGATCCGGATTTGCCTTGAGGTCGAGGATTTCGGCCTGCAGAAGGATCGCCTCGAGCAGCTTGTCGAGATTGGTGCCCTTGGTCGCCGACACTTCGACGTCCAGCACCTCACCGCCCATGGATTCGACGAAGACCTCATGGCGCAGCAGCTCGGAGCGCACCTTCTGCGGATCGGCATCATGCTTGTCGATCTTGTTGATCGCAACGATGATGGGGACGCCGGCAGCCTTGGCGTGGCTGATCGATTCGATCGTCTGCGGCATGACGCTGTCGTCGGCCGCCACCACCAGAATGGCGATGTCGGTGGCCTGAGCGCCGCGAGCGCGCATCGCCGTGAAGGCGGCGTGGCCGGGCGTATCGATGAAGGTGATCTTCTGACCATTCTTCTCGACCTGGTAGGCACCGATATGCTGGGTGATGCCGCCGGCTTCGCCGGAGACGACATTGGCATTGCGGATCGCATCGAGCAGCGAGGTCTTGCCGTGGTCGACATGGCCCATGATGGTCACCACGGGCGGACGCGACACCAGGTCTTCCGGACGGTCGGCGATGTTGAACAGGCCTTCCTCGATGTCGGACTCGGCGACGCGGCGGACCGTGTGGCCGAATTCGGTGGCCACCAGTTCGGCCGTATCGGCGTCGATGACGTCGCCCGGCTTCAGGATCTGGCCCTGCTTCATGAAGAACTTGACCACATCGACCGCACGCTCGGACATGCGCTGCGCCAGTTCCTGGATGGTGATGGTCTCGGGCAGGATCACTTCACGCATGACCTTCTCGCGCGGCTCATTGTGCATCGCGCGCTTGAATTTCTCCTGGCGGCGACGCATCGACGACAGCGAACGGGCCCGCGCATCCTCGTCGGAAAGCGCGGAATTCAGCGTCAGCTTGCCACGGCGACGATCTTCCTCGCCCTTGGTCGGCTTGGCCGGGCGCGCCACTTCGGGCGTGACCGGACGACGCACCGGCGCACCGGCGCCAGCCCGCTTCGGCTTGGCCTCTTCTTCCTCATCGGCAGTCGCCAGTTCCGCGGCCTGCGGCGCGCGGCGGCGTGCCTCTTCCTCGGCGCGGCGGCGGGATTCGGCCTCGGTCTGCAACCGCGCCTCTTCCTCTGCCTGGCGGCGCGCGGATTCCTCGCGCTCGCGCTTGCGGCGCTCTTCATCCTCGGCGCGGCGCTTGGCCTCTTCGGCGGCGCGCTGGCGGTCCTCGACCTCGCGAACTTTGGAGCCTTCGAGCGCCCTGCGGCGCGCCTCCATTTCGCTGCGCGACAGTTCGTTCAGCACCATGCCGCTGCGCTCGACCGGGGGCGGCGGAGGCGGAGGCGGCGCCTTGGGCGCTTCCTGCACGACGGGTGCCGCGACGACAGCCGGCTTCGGGGTGAATACCGGCGCGGCCGCCGGCTCCGGCTTGTCGCCGGGCAGCGAGAACTTGCGCTTCTTGGTCTCGACCACGACCGACTTGGTACGGCCATGCGAGAAGTTCTGGCGCACGGTGCCCTGTTCCATGCCGGGGCGCTTCAGCGTCAAGGTCTTCTTCGGCGTAACACTCAACGTCTTGTCGTCGCCCGATTTCGTATCGCTCATTCCATATCCTCTGCGGACTCATCTTCGTCAGCAACGGCCGCAAGCATTGCCAAATCGTCCGGGGTACCGCCCCGATACCGGTCGAGCGCAACCATGCGCTTCTGGACCGCCTTACCCGCGTCTCCCGCGAGGACGGCAGCATGTATCACATTTGTACCCCCCAATGCCAAGCTCAACTCGGCCTCGGGGAAAAGTTTGTAGGCAAGGATGGAAGGGCCGCCAATATGGACGGTCGCCCGCCGCGCCTGGCTGATCTTGCGCACACCATCGTCGGACGCTTCTATCGCGTGGAGCACGAAAAGTGCCAGTCCGCCACGCACCGCACTCTCGACCTTGGTGGCACCCAGCGCGATCGCGCCGGCCTTGCGGGCAAGACCCAGCATGCCCAGCGCGGATCGGGAAAGCAGTCCGTCGACCATGCCGCCAAGATCGGGCGGCACGACCACCTGTGCCTTGAAGGCGCGGGCAAAAAGGTTTTTGGCCGCCGCCTTGTCGATATGTAGGCGGTCGGCACTCACCCAGCAACCGCGGCCAGGCAGATTTCTCTTGAGATCGGGAACGACGGCCGAATCCGGACCGACGACGAACCGGATCAGTTCATCCGGTTCGGCCTGTCTGCGGGTGACGATGCAGGTGCGATCGTTCATCTCGTCCAAGGGCGGGTTCTGTGCGATGCGGTTTCACCTCACGCACCAACGGCTTCGTCGGCCGATGCTTCTTCGGCTGCAAGCTCGTCTTCGGTGATCCAGCCAGCTTTGAGGCGGGCAGCCAGAACCATCTGCTCGGCATCGGCGCGCGTCACGCCATGGCTGGCGAGAACACCCGGATACACCTTGGTCTCGCCGTCCTTGCGTTCCTTCCAGCCGGTGAGGTCGTCGGCCGCGTAGCCGGCGAAATCCTCGATCGTCTTGACGCCGTCCTCGCCGAGCGTCACCAGCATGGCGGTGGTGATGCCGGGGATTTCGCGCAATTCGTCCTTGACGCCCAGCGCCTTGCGCTTCTCGTCGTGCTCGGCCTCGATCTTCTCCAGATATTCGCGGGCGCGGGTCTGGATCTCGGAAGCGGTGTCCTCGTCGAAGCCGTCGATCGAGGCGATCTCGCCGGAATCGACGTAAGCGACTTCCTCGACGCTGGTGAAGCCTTCCGAGGCCAGCACCTGGCCGACCATTTCGTCGACGTCGAGAGCTTCCATGAACAGCGACGAGCGCTCGACGAATTCCTTCTGGCGGCGTTCGGATTCCTCGGCCTCGGTCAGGATGTCGATATCCCAGCCGGTGAGCTGCGAGGCAAGCCGCACGTTCTGGCCGCGGCGGCCGATGGCCAGCGACAGCTGATCGTCGGGAACCACCACCTCGATGCGCTCGGCATCCTCGTCGAGCACCACCTTGGCGACTTCGGCCGGCTGCAGCGCGTTGACGATGAAGGATGCGGCCGAGGGCGACCAGGGAATGATATCGATCTTCTCGCCCTGCAACTCTCCTACGACCGCCTGGACGCGGCTGCCGCGCATACCGACGCAGGCGCCGACCGGATCGATCGAACTGTCACGCGAGATGACGGCGATCTTGGCGCGCGAGCCGGGGTCGCGGGCGACCGACTTGATTTCGATGATGCCGTCATAGATTTCCGGCACTTCCATGGTGAAGAGCTTGGCCATGAACTGCGGATGGGTACGCGACAGGAATATCTGCGGGCCGCGCTGCTCGCGGCGCACGTCGTAGACATAGGCACGGACGCGGTCGCCATATTTGTAGTTCTCGCGCGGGATCAGCTCGTCGCGGCGGATGATCGCCTCGCCACGGCCGAGATCGACGATGACGTTGCCATATTCGACGCGCTTGACGGTGCCGTTGACGATCTCGCCGATGCGGTCCTTGTATTCGTCATACTGGCGGTCGCGCTCGGCCTCGCGCACCTTCTGCACGATGACCTGCTTGGCCGACTGGGCGGCGATGCGGCCGAAATCCATCGGCGGCAGCTGTTCGGCGATGAAGTCGCCGAGCTGGGCGTCGGGATTGCGCTCGCGCGCCGAGGAGATGGCGATCTGGGTGGCGTAGTCGTCGACCTTCTCGACCACTTCCATCAGCCGCTGCAGCTTCATCTCACCGGTGTTCGGGTTGATGTCGGCGCGAATGTTGGTCTCCTGGCCGTAACGCGAGCGCGCCGCCTTTTGGATCGCGTCGGCCATGGCGGCGATGACGATCGACTTGTCGATCGACTTTTCGCGCGCGACCGCGTCGGCAATCTGCAGCAGTTCAAGTCTGTTGGCGCTTACAACCATGTTTTTTCTCCCGAGCCTGTTTGCCGGACTTTGCGCCCGGCAGCTCAATCAACTTTCCTGTTCGCGTTCTTCCGTGGCGTCCTCGGACATCTCGTCCTCCGGTTCGCCGCGGCGTTTTTTGGCTTCCTTGCGCGCCCTGTTGTCCTTCGACAACGCGTCGCGGATGAGATCGTCGGTCAGGACCAGGCGCGCCTCGGAGATCGCATCGTAAGGCACGCGCACCGTCGGCTCCTCGCCATAGGCCGCCTTGTCGCGCTCGATCAGCACGTCATTTTCACCGGCTTCGGCGATCTTGCCCTTGAACCGCTTGCGGTCGGCGACGATGATCGACGTTTCGATCTTCACCAGATGACCCGTCCAGGTCACGAAATCCGACTTGCGGACCAGCGGCCGGTCGATGCCGGCCGACGAGACTTCAAGATGATACGCCTTTTCGATCGGATCATCGACATCGAGCGCCGGCGACACGGCACGGCTTACCTCTTCGCAATCCTCGACGGTCATGGTGCCGTCCTCGCGCTCGGCCATGATCTGCAGCGTCAGCCCGTTCTGGCCGGACAGATGCACCCGCACAAGGCGAAAACCGATGCCGCGCAGAACCGGTTGGACGATCAGCGCGATACGCGCATCGATGCCGCTTTCGCGGATGATGCGGTCGTCGCCTTCGCTTGCCGTTGCCGTCATTTAATCCCTGTCGCTCTATCCGAAGCTATCGGCAGGTAATAAAAAAGAGCGGGACCGGGTGGACCCACTCTTCGTCATACCGACCAAGAATTTGAGGCTGATATAGACGAACACGGCCGGTGTTTCAAGCCCGCCGTGTTCAACCGGACAAAAGCGGCGCGCGTCGGGGTTGCGCCGGATGCATGGCGCCCATGCGGCGGCCGCCCTTGTTGGCGCCCGCAGAGCGCGCCATCTATGTTGCGCTGCACAAAGACGATAGCGCGTCACCGCACGCGAAAGGACACGACAATGACCAGCCGCAAGGTTTTTTCCGCCATAGGCGATCTCTTCACCACGTTCGGCAGCGCGGTTGCCGCATCTCGGGCCGTGGAAGCCGGCCGCAAGCCGCGCGCGCACGACCTGCGCAAGCTCGGCATGGATCCGGCTGTCTTCGACAAGATCGGCCGCTTCTAAAACCAGCGGGCGGATGACGCTCGATCCGGCTCCGGCAGCCGCCGGAGACGGAGCAATGGCCGCTTACGTCCTGACGAAGGTAAGATAGGCCGGCCGCCGGCCTTCGCGAATGGCCTTCGCCTCGTAGCGGGTGCCTGGCCAGCCCTCGTAAGGGCGGTGCCAGTCGGCAGCCTCGGTGGCTTGCCACGCAAAGGCGCCATGCGCCCGGCAATGCAGCAAGGTCCAGTTCACATAGGTGTCGATATCGGACGCGAAGCGGAATTTTGACCCCGGCTTCAGGACGCGCGCGAAGCGGTCGAGATTGACCGGGCTGACGAAACGCCGCTTCCAATGCTTCTTTTTCGGCCAGGGGTCCGGATAGAGAAGATCGATGCCATCGAGCGAGGCCGGCGGCAGCCAGTCGAGCAATTGGGTGGCGTCGTCGTCATAGACCCTCAGATTGGGCAGCGGTCTCTGCCGTACCGCCATCATCATCTTGGCCATGCCGTTGACGAAGGGTTCGACGCCGATAAAGCCGACCACTGGCGCCTCGGTGGCGCGATGCAGAAGATGCTCGCCGCCGCCAAAGCCGATCTCGAGGCGAACAGCCGAAACCTCTGTTTCGAACAGGGTGCGCAGATCCGACGGCGCTTCAGCCGACAGGTCGAGCCGGTAGGCGCCGAGACCGCTTTCCAGCGCCGCGGCCTGCTGTGGGCGAACGGGCTTGCCGCGCCGACGGCCGAAGAAGGCTTCGGTCGCACGGCTTGGCCTGTCGGCGGAGCTCATCTGAAGACGCAGGTGCTGTCGCCGCCTTCAGGCCGCGACAGCATCCTTGAGCGCCTTGGCGAGATCGGTCTTTTCCCAGGAGAAAGACCCGTCACGGCCAGCCTTGCGGCCGAAATGGCCGTAGGACGATGTCTTGGCGTAGATCGGCTTGTTGAGATCGAGATGCCGCCGGATGCCGGACGGCGACAAATCCATCACGGTGCGCAACGCGTCCTCGAGCTTTGCTTCATCGACCTTGCCGGTGCCGTGCAGGTCGACATAGACGGACAGCGGCTGGGCGACGCCGATGGCGTAGGAAAGCTGGATGGTGCAACGGTCGGCGAGTTTCGCCGCCACGACGTTCTTGGCCAGATAGCGCGCCGCATAGGCGGCCGAACGATCGACCTTGGTGGTGTCCTTGCCCGAGAAAGCACCGCCACCATGGGGCGCCGCGCCGCCATAGGTGTCGACGATGATCTTGCGGCCGGTCAGCCCGGCGTCGCCATCGGGCCCGCCGATGACGAACTTGCCGGTCGGATTGATGTACCACATGCAGTCGTCTGCGATCTTGAGGTCGCCAAGCGCCTCGCGGATGTAGGGTTCGACGACCTTGCGGACCTTCTTCGAATCCCAGCTCGCATCGAGATGCTGTGTCGACAGCACGATCTGCGTCGCCTCGGCGGCCTTGCCGTCGATGTAGCGAACGGTGACCTGGCTCTTGGCGTCAGGCCCGAGCTTGCTCGCCTCGCCATTGCCTTCGTGGCGGGCGGTAGCCAGGAGTTCGAGGATCTTATGGCTGTAATAGATCGGCGCCGGCATCAGGTCCGGCGTCTCGCGGCAGGCATAGCCGAACATGATGCCCTGGTCGCCGGCACCTTCCTCGCCCTGGCGGTCGGCGGCATTGTCGACGCCCTGGCCGATATCGGGCGACTGGCCGTGCAACAGCACTTCGATCTTGGCCGTCTTCCAGTGGAAGCCCGCCTGTTCGTAGCCGATCTCGCGGATCGCCTTGCGGGCGACGGATTTGAACTTCGCCGGGTTGACGACAGAGTGCCCGGCAGCGTCCTTGAGGACGTTGCCGGCCTTGTCCTTCTTCAGCAAGGTATCGGGCACGCGCACCTCGCCAGCGATGACGACGCGGTTGGTGGTCGCGAGCGTCTCGCAGGCGACACGGACCTTCCACGGGTCCATGCCGGTCTTCTTGGCTTCGCGATAGACCAGATCCACGATCTCGTCGGAAATCCGGTCACAAACTTTGTCGGGATGGCCCTCGGCAACGGATTCCGAGGTAAAGAAGTAGTTCTGCCGCGTCACGGGTGTCCCCTCTTGAAAAACGATCGGCAGGCTGCCGATTTGGCGCGCCACGTGTTAGCGGGGCAAAGCGCCGCTCGTCAAGCGTTGCCGCCATTCTGGCATGAACGTCGATACTGATATCTTGTGCCACCAGCGGCCGGGCACCGCTGGGTTGAAGCGAACCGTGGGATCAGTCCACGTCCTCGGCGGCGAGCGATTTCACCAGGTCGATGATTCGCCGCCGCACTTTGATGTCGGCGATCTTGACAAAGGCCCGGTTGAGCTGAAGGCCTTCGGGACTGCCGCAGAATTCGACGGCAAAAGCCATCGACGCATCCTCCGAGAAGCCACGGTTGGCCGCCATCTCCTGGCCAGGCGCATCCTCGAAAAAGAAGGCGACAGGCACGCCGAGTATGGAAGCTATAGCCTGCAGGCGGCTGGCACCGACGCGATTGGTGCCCTTTTCATATTTCTGGATCTGCTGAAATGTAATACCGAGATTCTCACCAAGCTTTTCCTGGCTCATTCCCAACATGTTGCGGCGAAGCCGGATGCGACTGCCAACATGAATGTCGATCGGATTCGGTTTCTTCTTGTTGTCTTCTGCCATTTTTTCCTCGCCGAATTTTTTCGGCTTTGTGATTTTTTTCCTGCCCAAAACAAGCCGGAGGCGACTGCCCCAACAGAACGATTCACCGGCTTCGAGAAATTTCGGGCGGTACAGTATGAGTTTCTAATGTGTCGACTGTCAATTCACCCGTAGCCTTTGCCTTACGGTAAGCACGGCCGCGGTCAAGGCAAACAGCAACATGATCAGCATTCCGTTAATGCGCCGCTGGGCGGCGGAAACGACCGCCTGCGCGGCGATCGGCACTTTTGCGTCGATGGCTCCGCGTGCATCGATCGCCAGCGCGTCGACGATGCGTCCGCGCGGGTCGACGACGGCCGAGATGCCGTTGTTGGCGGCACGCAACAATGGCAATCCATTCTCCACCGCCCGGATCTGAGCCTGCCTGAAATGCTGATACGGACCCGGCGTATCGCCGAACCACGCATCATTGGTGACGTTCACAATAAGCTGCGCTGACGTTGCGTCAACTGCCACAAGATCGGGAAAGATCACCTCATAACAGATAAATGGCAGGGCGCGGACGCCGCCGGGCAGCGTGATGGCGTGGCGCTCGTTGCCGGCCGTGAAGGTCATGGGTCCAGCGACGAGTTGTTCGATGCCGAAACGGCCGAGCAGATCGGCAAAAGGCAGGTATTCGCCGAACGGCACCAGATGGACCTTGTCGACGGCGTCGGTGATTTCGCCTTTGTCGTCGATCGCCACCACCGAGTTGTAGTAGCGGCTGTCGGCGCCTGCCGCGGACCCGCCCTCCTCGCGAACGACGCCGGCGATCAGCATCTGGCCAGCGCCCAGCATATCGCCCAGCGCCGTCAATGCATCCGGCCGCTCGGCGAAGAGGAACGGCACCGAGGTCTCCGGCCAAAGGATCAGTTGCGGCTTTTCGTGACCGGGCTCCGGCGCCTTGGCGGACAAGCCCAGCAGGACCGCGAAGATGCGGTCGCGCACCGAGGCGTCCCATTTTTCCGTCAGATCCACGGCCGGTTGGACGATGCGGACATTCAGGCTTTGCGCCGCCGTGTTTTCCGGGGCGGTGAGCCTGGCATAACCGAACCCGACATGGGCGGCGGCGAGAACGACAAGCAGTGCTGCGCCCAGGCGAAGATGCCGGCGCGCCGCCAGCAGCGCCGGCAGCGCGAAGACAAACACCGCCAGCGCGTTCATGCCGGCCATGCCGGTCACCGAGACGCTCTGCATCAGAAGGGGCACGGGCATCGCCGCGTAACCGATCGCATTCCAGGGAAAGCCAGTGAACAGCACACCGCGCAGCCACTCGGCCAGGCCGAAGCCGAACGCCAGGGCAGCGATGCGGCCTATGTCGTTGCTCCATAGCGATCGGGCGATTACCGCGGCAAAGCCGTAGAAAAACGCGAGCGCGAAGGGAATGCCGACCACGGCCAAGGGAAGCGCCCAGGCAAAGCTGTCGGCCTCGACCAGCAGCGCCGAGCCAATCCACCACAGGCCGGCGAGGAAATAGCCGAAGCCGAACCACCAACCGACGGCGAAGGCAGGACGCAGGCGACGCAACAGGTTGCCGGAGGCCTCGCCGGTGGCGCCGTCGAGCAACCAGACCAGCAGCGGAAACGAGATGAAGCAGGCGGCGAAGAAATCGTACGGCGCCTGGCCAAGCACCGCCAGCGCCCCGGCCAGGAATGCCACGAGCGCACGTTGCCAACCCCAAAGCAGAATTATCCGGCCGCCAAGGCGCTCCATGCAGACTTCCAAGTCGTGCGAATCAGGATGCAAGATTTATCAGGCTGCGGCTTGCGTTCCAAACGCCGGATGATCAGCATCTCAGGCACGCAGCTACCGGTGCCAACCTTCGATGCGCAGATCGCCCAATTGTTCGGCTTCCTCGCGGGAAACCGAGCGGATGGTCTGCGTGAAGGTCCAGATATGGCCTTCGGGATCGCGCGCCCGATACTGACGTTCGCCGTAGAACTGGTCCGCCGGCTCCTGGATTATGGTGGCACCGGCCGCCCGCGCCCGTTCGCAATGTGCATCCAGGCCGTGCTTCAGCCTGATATAGACCGACTGCGTGTTCTTGCCGGCGACCGAAGCCGGGCTGGCGATGTAGTCCGCCCATTCGGAATCGACGATGATGTAGCTGTCGCCGAACCGCATCTCGGAGTGGACGAGCTTTCCCTCGGCATCGCTGACCACCATGCTACGCTCGAAGCCGAAGGCAGCTTCAAGCCAATCAAGCGCGGCACGAGCATCCCTGTAGAAGACGCCGGAGCCGAGGCTCGAATGCTTGAACGGGTCATCGACCGTCATCGGGCGAGCGGGACGCTCAGGCCTGTTCGGTCCGGGCGGTGGCGCGCCGGCGTCGCTCGCCCTTCTGGCTCTGCACGATGCGCACACGCTTGACGCGGCGCGGATCGGCGTCGAGGACATGGAATTCGAAGCCGGGAATGGCCTGCACCACCTCGCCGCGCGCCGGAACGCGCCCAAGCGTATTGAAGATCATGCCGCCGATCGTGTCGACATATTCGCCATGTTCGCCGGCGGCGAAGTCCCCGCCGATCATCTTGGCGACGTCGTCGATTTCGGCCTTGCCATCGACGACGAAGACACCGTCGCCGGCCTGGGTGATCATCGGCTCGTCGTCGTCGTGCTCGTCCTCGATGTCGCCGACCACCATCTCGACAATGTCCTCGAGCGAGACAAGCCCATCCGTGCCGCCATATTCATCGATGACGAGCGCCATCTGCGTGCGCGTCGTCTGCATGCGCCCCATCAGGTCGGAGGCAAGCATCGACGGCGGCACGAACAGCACCGGGCGAATCAGACTCAGGTCGCCAATCGTGCGCGTCAGATCCACCTGAGCAAGGTCGAGAAGCGTGGCAGCGAGTATCTTCCTGGTCGTGCGGCCCTTCTTGACGCGCGCGATCTTGGTTATGTGGGCCAGCACGTCGCGAATGTGGACCATGCCGCGAGGATCGTCGAGCGTCTCGGAATAGACCGGCATGCGGGAATGGCCGGACTGTTCGAACGTGCCCAGGAGGTCGCCGAGCGTCGTCGTGATCTCGACCGCCTGGACGTCGGCGCGCGGCACCATGACGTCCTCGACGCGCACTTCGCGTAGGCGCAAGATGTTGTTGAGCATGGCGCGTTCGCCAGGCGAGAAGGACTCGGCATCGCTTGCCGTCTCGGCAAGCGCGCCGGCGATTTCCTCGCGCAGGCTGGTTCCGTTGCGTTGCCTGAACAGGCCAAGCACGCGGTCGAACAGGGAAGGGCCGGCAGGCGAAGGCTCGCTGGCAACGCTGCCGGTAACGGTACTGGGACTAGACCCCTCTTCCGACGTATCGGAAGCCTTGGCGGCACTGCCGGCGTCGGGGCGGGCGGCAGTCTCTGGTTTGTCGTTCATCGTCGTCCGGTCAATTGGTCAGAAGTAGTTACGCGTAGGGATCGGGAATGGCAAGCCTTGCGAGCGCTGCGCGCTCGACGGACTCCATCTCCTCCGCATCCGCGTCGGTCTCGTGATCGTAGCCCAGCAAATGCAGCAGGCCATGGATGACGAGATGGGTGATATGGTTGTCCAAGGGCTTTTCTTCCAGTGCCGCTTCGCGCGCCACGGTTTCGGCGGCGAGCACGATGTCGCCGAGCATCGGCGGCAGCGGACCGCCCTTGGGGAAGGGAAAGGCCGGGAAAGACAGGACATTGGTCGGCTTGTCCTTGCCGCGCCAACCGGCATTGAGCGTGCGGATATGGGCGTCGTCGGAAAAAACGATGCTCAGCTCGGAATGCCCCTGCGCAGCCGTCTCGGCAAAAGCAGCAGCGGCGGCCCCCTCGACAAGCCGCGAAAGTGCCGCTTCGTCCGGCCAGGTTCCCGCTTCGACCATGAGGTCGATGTCGACAGGCGGCGGCAAACCCGCCCCGCTCGGCCTTTGCGACTCAGTCATGGGCCCGCACGGTCAAAATCAGCCTTCGGTCCCCAGACCACGCGCAAGCTTGCCGTCACGGTCATAGGCCTTGACGATCTCGGCAACCAGCGGGTGCCTGACGACGTCGCCCTCGTTGAACCGAACGGTCACCATGCCGGTCACGCCGTCGAGGATCCTGAGCGCCTCGACCAGTCCGGACTTGGTGTTCTGCGGCAAGTCGATCTGGGTCGGATCGCCGGTGACGATCATGCGCGAGTTTTCGCCGAGACGGGTCAGGAACATCTTCATCTGCATCGGCGTGGTGTTCTGCGCCTCGTCGAGGATGACCGCGGCATGCGCCAGCGTGCGGCCGCGCATGAAGGCGAGCGGCGCGATCTCGATCACCTCGGCGGCAATCGCACGTTCAACCTTGTCGGCCGGCATCATGTCGTAGAGCGCATCGTAGAGCGGCCGCAGATAGGGATCGACCTTCTCCTTCATGTCGCCGGGCAGGAAGCCCAGCCGCTCGCCGGCCTCGACGGCAGGCCGCGACAGCACGATGCGCTCGACCATGCCGCGTTCGAGCAGCATCGCCGCATGCGCCACCGCCAGATAGGTCTTGCCGGTGCCGGCTGGACCGATGCCGAACACCAACTCCGACCGCTCCAGCGCCCGCATATAGGCGTCCTGGGTGAGCGAGCGGGCATAGATCGTCTTCTTGCGGGTAGCGATCTGCGCGGCTGAGACCTTGCCCTTGCGCTCCAGCGTCGGCAACGTCAGCTGATCATCGGCGGCGACCGCCATGCGCACGGCGCCGTCGACGTCGGACTGGCCGATATCGACGCCTTTCTGGAGAATACCATAGAGGTTGTCCAGCGCCCGGCGTGCTTGTTCGGCGGCCGAAGCGGACCCCTTGATGGTCAGCTGATTGCCGCGCGAACGGATATCGACGCCGAGTTTCTGCTCGAGCCGGGCGAGATTTTCGTCAAACTGGCCATACAGGGCGCTGGCAAGCTTATTGTTGTCGAACGTCAGAACGATATGCGCCATGTCAGAAGCCCCAGATGCCGGTACCGGGGGCAGATTCTTCAGCTCCGCTGCGCTCAACCGTCTCTCCTCATCTGCCGAGACCATCAGGCCAATTCGGCGAACAGGCTATTGTAGCCCGTCTTCGTGATTCGCACCTTGATAATGTCACCGATTTCGCCGGCGTTTTCATCAACAATAACTGGTTGCAGCCAAGGCGAGCGGCCGACCTTCTGGCCGGCCTGGCGGCCGGGCTTCTCGATCAGCGTATCGATGGTGCTGCCGACCAGGCTGGAACCAAAATCCTGCTGCTGCTTCAGGAGCAGCGCCTGCAGCCGCTGGAGGCGTTCGTCCTTGACCGTTTCCGGCACATGGTCGGGCATGTCGGCGCCCGGCGTTCCGGGACGCGGCGAATATTTGAACGAAAAGGCCGAGGCGTAGTTCACCTGGCGCACCAGCTCCATGGTCGCCTCGAAATCCGCTTCGGTCTCCCCGGGGAAGCCGACGATGAAATCGCCGGAAAGCGCGATATCCGGACGCGCAGTGCGGATGCGGCCGAGCAGTTTGAGATAATCCTTCGCGGTGTGCCTGCGGTTCATGGCCTTCAAGATGCGATCGGAGCCGGATTGCACCGGCAGATGCAAATAAGGCATCAGCGACGGCAGGTCGCGATGGGCCGCGATCAGTTCATCATCCATGTCACGCGGGTGGCTGGTGGTGTAGCGCAGCCGCGCCAGGCCGGGAATCTCGGCCAGCCTGAACAGCAGCCGTCCAAGGCCCCACTCCTCGCCATTCTCGCCCTGGCCATGCCAGGCATTGACGTTCTGGCCGAGCAGCGTGACCTCGCGCACGCCTGCTTGCGCCAGACGCTCGGCCTCCGCGACGATCTGCGCCACCGGCCGCGACACTTCCGAGCCCCTGGTGTAGGGCACGACGCAGAAGGTGCAGAACTTGTCGCAACCTTCCTGCACGGTCAGGAACGCGGTGACGCCGCGCTTGATGAGCTCGGCGCGCCTGGGCTGCGGCAAATGCTCGAATTTGTCCTCGACGGCGTAGTCGGTCTCGACGATCTTCTCGCCGCCGCGCACCCTGGCCAGCACGTCGGGCAGGCGGTGATAGGTCTGCGGACCGATGACCAGATCGACGGCCGGCGAACGGCGAATGATCTCGGCGCCTTCGGCCTGGGCGACGCAACCGGCGACGCCGACCAGCATCCCACGGCCGGCTCCGGCGCGTTCTGCCTTCATATCGCGGATGCGGCCGAGTTCGGAATAGACCTTTTCGGCCGCCTTTTCCCTGATGTGGCAGGTGTTGAGCAGCACCAGATCGGCCTCGCCGATGGCATCGGTGGCGGTATAGCCGTCGGCGGCCAGCGCATCGCTCATGCGCTGTGAATCATAGACGTTCATCTGGCAGCCATAGGTCTTGATAAAGACCTTCCTGGTCGCCCCGGCCGGCACGGCCACTCCTTTACCGGCAGCGTCGATGTCGTCGCGTTCTATCGTGTTCAAGTCCATCTGGCGGCTTCTAACGCCTTTCCGTGACAAAAAACAGACGATTCTCCAATGCGGCCATCGTCCGTACGGTTGGCGCTCAGCCCGCTTACCGGCTCGGACGTGGATCGGCGAGCGCCGCCTGCATCATTTCGCGCACCCGGCTTTCCATCAGCTTGGCCGTTTCCTTGCGGCTGGAGCCCCTGGAAAATGCGATCGGCTCGCCGAAATGCACTTCAACATCGAGCCCGCCTTGCGCCATCAGCACCTTGAGATGCGGCATCAGGTCCTCGTCGCCGATCCATGCCGCGATCGGCCGATGTCGGCGGCCCATGGGCACGCCATGCAGACGCGTATAGGCGATCGCCACCGGCTGGATGAACACCTGTTCGGCGGCTCCTTCCGAAATCGCCATCGAGGCAGCGCCGAACAGCGTGCTCTTGAACGGCAGCATGATGTTGCCGTCGCCGGTCGAGCCTTCGGCGAACAGCACCATGGCGTCACCCTTGGCCATGCGGCTGCCGATCTCGCTGGCCTGGTCGCCCGAGGAGCGCTTGCGCTCGCGCTCGATGAAGACGGTGCGCTGCAATTTCGACAGCATGCCGATCAGCGGCCACCCTTCCATATCCGCCCTGGCGATGAATTTCACGTCGACCATCGAGCCGAGCACCATGATGTCGGTCCAGGAGATATGATTGGCCGCCACCAGCAACGGGCGTCCGGTCGACAGCGCGCCCTTGACGTGGATGCGCATGCCGAGCGCCCTGATGATCATCCTGTGCCAGATCTTGAGGATGAAGGTTTCCGGCCACCAACCGGTCTTCATCGACAGGATCTGCAATGGCACCAGCACCAGCGAGCCGGCGACGACGAGGCCCAGCGCCAGGAAAATCCTGATTTTTCCGATCATGCTGTCCTAGCCCTACCCGCCTCTGGCTAGCGAAGATCGCGGCGCATGACAAGCGCGCCGGTCGGCCCGCGATCGGGCGACTTGTAGTAGTCCGGACGCTTGCCGACTTCGCGGAACCCCAGCCGCCGGTAAAGCGCGATCGCGGCGACGTTGGTCTCGTCGACTTCCAGGAACAGCGCTTCGGCGCGTTGCGCGTGCAGTTCGCGCAGCACCGCATCCATCAACTGCCAGCCCAGCCCCTGCCGGCGATGGGATCGCGCCACTGCGACGGTCAGGATCTCGCCCTCGCCGGCCGCCAGCCTGGCCAGGATGAAGCCGACCGGCGGCTTGGCGCCCTGGCCGGTCTCACGCGCGGCGTAGCCGAACACGGTGTCCTGTTCGAGCAAGGCTGCGAACTCACCGTCGGTCCAGGGCCGGACAAAATCCTCGCGGTGCAGCAGCGAGACCGCCGGACTGTCGGTAGTCTTCAGCGGCTCCAGGGCATAGTCCCGGCGGCGTGTTTGGAGAAAAGGTATGCGCATTATTTTTCGTTTTCTTGTTTGACCATATTTTCGGAAAACCGGCTTCCACCTTTCGGGATCATGATCTCAGCCTTGAAAGCATGAACCCGGCCTGCGGCTTGGCGTCGGCGCCGCGCAGATAGAGCGGTTTCGGCCTCTCGCCCTCGCCCTTGGCGGCTGCCAGGCGGGCATAGGTGACGATGTCGGCGGTGGCCGTCTCGGGACCGGTTTCGAAGGCGCGCCCGGCCGAGATGGCGATCTGCGTCGCAGCGGTTCCGGCCAGCACTGAAGAATTTTCCGTCGCCATGGCGACGGCGTCGTTCAATGTAATAACCGCTGGACCGTAAGTCAAAGACGACATTTCATCGTACAGGGCGGCGTGGATTTCCTCGCGCCCGGCATCCAGCGCCGCAAGCACGGCACGGTCGGGAAATGCAGCGGCGGCCTCGGCGGCCAGCGCCTCGAGCGTCGTTACCCCGATCGCTGGAATTTTCAACGCCAGCGCAAGGCCGCGCGCGGTCGAGACACCGACGCGCAGACCGGTGAAGGAACCGGGGCCGACGGAAACGGCGATGGCGCCCAGATCGCCATATTGGATTGCGCTTGCCTTCAGCGCTTCAGCGATGACGGCCATCAGGTGCTCGGCGTGGCCCTTGCCGAGATCGAGCACCTGACGGCCAAGCTCCCGCTTCGCCGCCGCGTCATAGACGCAGGCGGCGCAGAGGTTGGCGGCACAGTCGATGGCAAGCAATCTCATGAAACGACCGGTTCGAAAAACAATTCCCTGTGCCCGCCACGGCGCGCCACCGCAAGGGGATAGTGCGTAATTTGTTAAGCGGCTTCGCTTCGGCCCGTTGTCTACACCGCCGTCTCGATGCGCAGCATGTGGTTGTCCCAGACATAGTCCGGCTCGGATCGTGTCGCACCGCTGCCCTCGACGATTTCGCCGGTGCCCGTGGTGGCCATGAAACCCGCTCCGTCGGGCGCCAGTCCGCAGACCTCGACCAGTGCGTTCGACGAGACGACCCGCCCGCTCGGCGCATCGATCACGACCAGCGAATTGCCTTCCGGCGACGAGACCGCGACGGTGCCGGCAACCGGGTTGGCGGCGACCGAGCCGATATAGTTGCGGAAGCCGGACAAGGTATCCTGCGGCATGTCGAGGAGCTGCAAATCCTTGCCGCGCGCCGCGCGGCCGACGAGCAGCGGGCGATCGGTGCCGGGTCCCCTGTACTGGCAACCGAACCAGACGGTGCCTGTCTGGTCGGCGTCCATGTGGCGGATCGACAGCTGGTGCAGCACCGCCGGTAATTCGTGCTTCTCGATGAGGTCGCCGGTGACGCGGTCGATGAGCACATAGGACGGCTTCATGGTGGCGATGTTGAGTTCGGCGCGGCCATAGTCGGGATGGGTCTCGATGCCGCCATTGGCAACGGCAATCGTCCTGCCATCGCCCAGGAGCAAGAGTTCATGCGGCCCCATGCCGTAGGTCGGGAATTCCCCGACGCGGCTGAATTTCGCCCGCGCGTCATAGACGCCGACGACGCCGGCCGCGTTGTCGAAATCGTTCTCGGTGGCATAGAGCAAGGCGCCGTCGGGTGAGAATACGCCGTGGCCGAAGAAATGCCGGCCGGCGATGCTGGCGATGGTTAGCGGTTCGTCGCGGCCCGAATAGTCGAAAACGACGGCAAAAGTCCCGGGCTGGCGGGCGAAGACCACCGAACGCTTCGATATTGGATCGAAGGTGACGTCGTGGCCGCGATCGGGCAGGTCGATCGCATGCAGCACCTTGCCGGCCTCGGACAGGACGGCGGCGCCATAGCTGCCGTCACGCTTGACGAAGGCGGTGGCGAAGACGGCATCCGCCGCGAGCGTGTCCGCCCAGGCCGGAGGCGCCATTGCGGCAGCAAAACCGAGGCCTGCGGCCTTGAGGAAATCGCGACGGTCGACGAGAGAGGTTTTCATCAGACGCTCCCGGAGAATACAGGCCGAGGCATCTCAGATTTCGTCATCCTTGGGCGGAGCAGGAGCGCAGCTCCGTCGCGGAGACCCAAGGATCCATGCCGTGCCTTTGGCCGAGGAATGCAGCCGAGTAGAATTCTGAACCGTTGCAACGCGTTGCGGTCGCGGCATGGATCCTGGGGTCTGCGCCGCGTCGCTTCGCTCCTTGCTTCGCCCCAGAATGACGAAGCTGTGGGCGTTTCGGCCAATCTCAAGGTCACCCTCAGTCCCCATCCAGCGAGGAGAACCCCGCGGTCAGGCCGAATTCGGCGGTCAGCCTGGTGCCGATCAAGGTCGACAGGCTGGAGGTGATCAGCGCGAAATGATCGAGTTTTTCACGCAGCGCCGGATCGGCGAGAGCCTTGTCGATCGGGCCGTTGATGGCCTTGGCGGTGGCGACACCGTTGACCAGCTGGATATGGATCGATTCGGCCATCCAGCGCGCGTCGGGCGGCAGCGCGTCGCCAAGCTTAGATGCCTGGAACAGCGTATCGATGCCGGAAAGATTGCCGGCAAGCGAATTGGTGGTGTTTTGCGAGCGCCAGTAGATCGCTTGCTTCGGCTTGTCGGCGTCCGGCCTGGCGCCGAAAAACCCTTTCAGGCGCACGTCGCGAACCATTTCCAGCTCGTTGATGAAGACGCCGACCAGCTCGGTCACCGCCTCGTTGCCGTCGCGGTATAACGCGTTCTGCGGCCCCGGATTGGCCCAAAGGGCCGCAAAGCCGTCCGGCCTGTTCCAGGCCGCGCTGACATCGGAAGCCATCGTTTCAATGTTGCCGGCGACAGCCGCGCCATAGGCGCAACGATAGGCATCGCCCTTGCCGGTCAGCGCATCGGCGCCATCGCCGAAAAGCACGAATTCCAGCGCGCCCAGCCCTTGCATGGCAACGCTCTTGCCGGCCAGTTGAGCCGGGTCGGTGGCGGTCGCGTCCTTGGCCGAAAGCGCTGCCTGAACCTGTTTCAGGCCGATGCTCTTGCGATCGGGCCAGAACAGCATGCGCTCCAGCCGGTTGTTCTCCTTGATCGGCCCGAAGCCGCTGATTTCGGCTGACGACCAGGCTTCGACCGTGGCCGAAAACCCGGCGCGCGCCGCATCGAGATGCTTTTGCGAGGGTGCCTGGCAAAGCGCGTGCATCGCCTCGGTCAGACGACCGGCATGGTCATGCAGGCTGGCATAGGCCGGGCGGACAAAGCCGTCGATCGCGCGCTGGATGATTTCGGAGGCTTTCACCGCTGCCGGTGCCGGCGCGGCGCCCAAGAGAACAAACGGAAGAACGAGAAACAGCGCGCAACGCTTCAGCATCAAAGTGACTCCAGGAATTTGACCAGCGCGGCCCGATCGCTTGCGTCTGCCGCGGCAAAGCGGTCGCGCGCCTTTTGCGCCTCGCCGCCATGCCAGAGGATCGCCTCGGTCAGGCTGCATGCACGTCCATCGTGCAGAAAGAACGAGTTGCCGTTGACCGTTTTCGTCAAGCCAATACCCCATAGTGGCGGGGTGCGCCACTCGCCGCCCGTCGCGTCACCCACGGCCTGGCCGTCGGCCAAATCAGGTCCCATGTCGTGCAGCAGGAAGTCGGAATAGGGCCAGACCAGCTGGAAGGCCTGCGCCTTGTTGGGCGCATCGCGGCGGGTGACGAATTTCGGCGTGTGGCAGGAAACGCAGCCGATCTCGTAAAACAGTTTCTTGCCGGCGAGCACAGCCGGCGCATCGAGGTCGCGGCGCGCCGGCACGGCCAGGTTCTGCGAATAGAAGGTGACGAGGTCCATCACCGGGAGCGGCGCCTCGACCGGGCCAAGGCGCTCCTGCACGCCGTTGGGCATGGCGAGGCATTTTGCTTGTGCGGCGGTGCAGTCACCCCAGTGCTTGGGCGTTTCGGGCGTCGAGATGCCGATGTCGCCGGCAAAGGCATCCGCCGCCTGCTGGCGGATCGACGCCGTCTGCGCCTTCCAGCCGAACCGGCCAAGCGTCAGCTCGCCGCTCAGGCCGTCGCGCACGATGTTGGGCTTGCCGGAAATGCCGTCGCCATCGCGATCGCCGGGGTCGGCATGGCGAAGAATATCCGCCGGCGCGATCAGCTCTATCAGGCCGAGGCCGATCATCGGCGGCGTCAGGCGCGGCGACAGCGTGGTGCGCGGATCGAGCGGCCCGTCGCCAAGATCGGTGACCGAATAGCTGGGCTTGCGCAAGGAAATCACGCTGCCGTCCGCCAGCGTCATCTTCCGTTCCTGGTAATCGACATGCATGCTGCCTTCGCCGCGCAGGCCGGCCACGGCCAGCTCCTGCAATTGGCTGCCGTAGACCGGGTCGGGGAAGTTGAGCGCCTTGTGGTCGGCAAGCTGGGCTTTCTCCTCCTCGGTGCTCGCCTCGCGTGCCAGCCGCAGGAACATCGAGGTGGTACCAACATCACCTTGCGGCGGCCGGCCACGGCCATCCTTCAAATGGCAGTTCTGGCAGGCGCGTTCGTTGAACAGCGGGCCGAGCCCGTCCGACGCCTGCGTCGATGACGGCGACGACACCCAGTTCTTGCGGAACAGGGCGTTGCCGAGCTTGAAGCTGCCCTCTTCCTCGAAAGTGATGTTGGCCGAGGACTGCGAAAAAGCATCCCGATTGACGTCCTTTCTGGACGTCCCGGCGCCACCTTGCATCAGTTCGAACTGCTCGGGCCTGGAAAAATCCGACGTCGGCCGGGTGACGGCGGTGACGCGGGCCTGATCCTTCGCATTCAGGTCGGTGCGGCTGGTGGCGAGACCGGAAAGCTCGCCGGCCATCGCCGACGAGGCGAGCGCCACGGCGACGAAGACGCAGCGCCCACGAGCCAGTCCGGCCGGTGTTTTCTGAAGGGGCGGCGAGCCTTGGGCCCGCCGCAAGCGGCGCGAGAACTCTAAGGGGCGCCGCATTCCAGCATGCCCTTACTCCGCCTCGTCCGCCGATGCGGCGTTGAGCTGGCCGTATTTTTCCTCGCCGATCGAGGCAAGCAGATCGAGTTGCGTTTCGAGGAAATCGATGTGGCCTTCCTCGTCGGCAAGCAGTTCCTCGAACAGTTTCATGGACACGTAGTCGCCCGCTTCATTGCAGATCTCGCGCGAGCGCTTGTAGGCGGTACGCGCGTCATATTCGCCGGCGAGATCGGATTCGAGCACTTCCTTGACATTCTGCCCGATGCGCAGCGGCGCCACGGATTGCAGGTTCGGATGGCCCTCCAGGAAGATGATGCGGGCCACGAGCCGGTCGGCATGGTGCATCTCCTCGATGGATTCCGCCCGCTCCTTCTTGGCCAGCTTGGCGTATCCCCAATCTTCCAGCAGGCGGAAATGCACCCAGTACTGATTGACCGCTCCGAGCTCCAGAAAAAGCGCCTCGTTAAGCCGCTCGATGATCCGCGGATCGCCTTTCATGAATTCTGCTCCCGTATTGGACGCGCAGGCCTCTGACGCGATCCAGGTGTGAAACGATGTCCACGCCGCTCGCCTCCGAGCGGGCGTGGTAATTTTCGGTGACCCGAATAATCGTTTCGACCACATTTGGGAAGCAGCCGCAACAGCGACCACGCTTTTGCATGGCGTGGTAAACCTTCGCCGGAACAATGAGCTGCCAGGGATCCTGGTCCAGCAGACCGATGATCGTCTGCTCTATCTCCCTTTCGGTGATGATGTTGCAATGGCAGATCAGCATTGTGGTACTCGGATGGCTGACGGCGCCCTCCGCGCCGTGTGGCTTGATTTCTTACCGGCACCTGTCGCGAAGCCGATTGTCCGGCTCCGGATCAGGTGCCGTTTCTCGCGGCTTACTTGAACACCTTGTCGGGCGCGTCGAGGCTGTCCGAGCCCTCGAAGGCGATGGCATTGAGTTTCAGGGAGCCGACCGCACGTTCGATCGACTTGGTCTGGTCGACCAGCGCGTCGATCGCCGCCTGCACGGTGGCGTTGCCTTCCGCATTGCCCTCGGCGATCTGCTGGTCATAGGCCTCGCCGGCCAGCGCCCGCGCCTTGATCGCCTCCATTTTGGCGACGGTGACATCGAGCTTGTCCGACAATTCCTTGTCAATGGCCGGATCGACAGCCTTCACCATGTCGGCCACCGACGGTCCCGAAACGACGGTGCCGTCGAGCCTGACGTAGCTGGCGTGATAGGCGGCGCGGATGCCGATGGCGTCGTAGAGATGCGAGTTGTAGGTGTTGTCGGAAAAGCAGTCATGCTCTTCTTCCGGATCGTGCAGCAGCAGGCCGAGCTTCATGCGCTCGCCAGCCAGTTCGCCGTAGGACAGCGAACCCATGCCGGTGAAGATCGTCGAGATGGCGGTGTTCGGCTCGCCGTCGACGAGGGCCTTGCGAGCGGCACCATTTTCCTCCCAATTGCCGACCATCTCCTGAAGGTCGGAAACCAGAAGATCGCTGGCCGACTTCAGATACTGGGCACGACGGTCGCAATTGCCGCCGGTGCAATTCTTGAGGTCGTAGTCTGTGTACGGACGCTCGCCGGCGCCCGGGCCGGTGCCGTGCAGATCCTGGCCCCAGAGCAGGAATTCGATGGCGTGATAGCCGGTGGCGACATTGGCCTCGATGCCGCCAGCCCCCTGCAGCGTGCCGGAAAGGAATTCCGGCGAAAGCTTCGAAGCATCGACCTTCTTGCCGTTGATCTCGATCTCCTTATTGGCGATCACATTGGCCGTGTAGAGCGAATTCGCGTCCGATTCGGTGCCGTAGCTCTTGGCTACATAATCGATCAGGCCCTCGTCCAGCGGCCAGGAATTCACCTTGCCTTCCCAGTCGTCGACGATCTTGTTGCCGAAGCGGTAGACTTCGGTCTGCTGATAGGGAGCGCGCGATGCCTTCCAAGCCTCGCGGGCGGCGTTGAGCGTGTCCGCCGACGGCGTGGCAAGCAGGGCGTCGACCGCCTTGTCGAGGGCCTGCGCCGTGGTCAGCGAATCCTCATATTTGGCCAGCGCGATGTCGGAATAGGCCTTGATCACCGCCTTGGGGTCGGTTTCCGCCTTGGCAGGCAGCACGAACACCGCCGCCGTCAGCAGGGCCGTGGCACCGATCGCCGCAAGCCTGCCGCCATATCGTGCTGTCATTATCGTTCTCCAGTTTCTCGGAAATTCCGTAAAAGGCGCGCGCGGCAACCGGCGCAGGGCCATGTGCATGCCACGGGGCACAAAGGATGCCGCACCGTCGCGCGGTTCGCGGAAGAAAGACATCGAAATGCCTCCAATCGAAAGGGTTCAAGGCCCAGACATCAAAGGGGTGCGCTGACGCGCGAGCGTCCATAAAGCTGCGACGCCGCTGGAAGTCAACGAAAATCGACAGGAAAAACCAATCGAAACAACAGTTTAGAATTATTCTAAACTGAGATAGTCAACTTTAGACCCTGCCCTGCACCGACTTCTCCGCCGTACTGTGCGATTGACAGCCGGCCATTCCGGGTGCGACCCGCAAAAGCCGTCTTGCGGCGGCGCCAGACAATCGCCACTTGGCGAAGCGTCCTAAAATCGAATCGGGATCGGAATGCGATGAAGAACGGCGTGGTCATTGTCGGTGCGGGTCATGCGGGCGTGCAGGCGGCCGCCAGTCTGCGCGAGGACGGCTATGATGGGCCGGTAATCCTGCTCGGCGACGAGAACGAGCTGCCCTACCACAAACCGCCGCTGTCGAAGACCTTCATCAAGGATGCCGAGGCAAAGCCGCAACCGCTGCGTGGCGAGGCCTTCTACACCGGCAGCGCCATCGACTACCGGCCGGGCATCCGGATCGACCGCATCGATGCCGGCCGCCGCAGCCTGGAGATATCAGGCGGCGGCGCGCTTGCCTTCGACCACCTGGTCCTGGCGACGGGATCGCGCCCGCGCGTCCTGCCGCTGCCAGGATCGGACCTGTCCGGCGTTTTGTCGCTGCGCTCGCTGGCCGACGCGCGGCTGATCCGGGAATTGAGCGCGCGGAGCGAAGAGGTCGTGATCCTTGGCGGCGGCTTCATTGGGCTGGAGATCGCGGCGACGCTGCGGGCGGCCGGCCGCACGGTGACGGTGGTCGAAGCGGTGGACCGGCTGCTCGGCCGCGCCGTGGCGCCTGTCGTGGCGAGCCATGTCCGCCAAAGGCTGGAAGCGATCGGCGTGCGCATCCTCACCGGCACCTCGATTGCCCGGCTCGAAGGCGAAAACGGTCAGGTCACGGCCGCGGTCACTTCGACCGGCGAAAGGCTGTCGGCGCACATGATCATCGTCGGCATCGGTGCCGTGCCCAATGTCGAACTGGCGCAGGACGCCGGCCTCAGCATCGCCAACGGCATTCGAGTCGATCACCAGATGCGCACTTCAGTGCCGGAAATCCTCGCCATCGGCGACGCCGCTTCGTATCGGCACTGGTTCACCGGCGGCGACGTACGCCTGGAATCGGTGCAGAACGCCACCGACCAGGCGCGCCTTGCCGCGCGTACGATCACCGGCCATGCCAACGTCTATTCGGCGGTGCCATGGTTCTGGTCAGACATCGGCGACATGAAATTGCAGATGGTTGGACTGACCGCCGGCGGCGACAGCCATGTCGTGCTGGGCGACCTGCCCGACAACAAATTCTCGATCTACCATTTTGCCGGCGACCGGCTGCTCGGCATCGAATCCGTCAACCGGCCCGGCGACCACATGCTTGGCCGCAAGATGCTGGGCGCCGGTTTCTCGCCGACGCCGCAGATGGTGGCTACAGGCCCCGAAGGGCTGAAAGCGGCGCTAGCCGCGTTTCAAAACATGGAGTCAGCCGAGGCCGGTGCCTAGGATTGCCAAATTTTGCCATAAGCTATAAAATGCCTGAATGAGCACCATGAACGTCTCCCTGCCGGAAAGCCTGAAGCATTTTGTCGATCAGCAAGTGACGGATCGAGGCTATGGTACGAGCAGCGAGTATGTGCGTGAATTGATCCGCCATGATCAGGATCGTCAACTTCTGCGCGGTTTGCTCCTTGAGGGCGCATCATCCGCCCCGGGCGCTCCCGTTGACGACGGTTATTTCGCCATGCTGCGGAAACGGGCCCAGGGCCAATAGCTTAAGTGCCTATAAAGGCAATCATTCCTCGAAAACTGGCCCTTCGCGATATCGAGGATGCTGTCGATTACCATGCGCGCGAAGTTGGTTCGAATGCGGCATTGGGCTACATCGAGGAGCTTCAAAACGCCTACGAACTGATAGCCAGCCATCCGGCATCGGGCTCTCTGAGATACGGCTACGAACTTGGATTGCCTGGTCTACGCAGCGTGCAAGTCAGGCGCTACCCATACCTGATTTTCTATCTTGAACGAACCGACCATATCGATGTTTGGCGGGTGCTGCACGCCAAGATGAACATTCCAGCTTGGTTGCAGAATCCGAGCTCCTGACGGCACGTTCACCGGGTTCAGTGTAGGCCGTCAGGAGAGATGGGCGCCGCCTGTTCAGGCAGCGCAGACTTCGCGGATCGAGCTTTCCAGAATGTCGAGTGCTTCGTTCATGACGCCGTCCTGGATGGTGATCGGCGCCAGGAAGCGGATGACGTTGCCATGGACGCCGCAGGTCAGGAGGATCAGCCCCTTGTCGAGCGCCTTCAGCCTGATCGCGTTGGCGATCTCGGCCGACGGCAGGCCCTTCTTGACGTCGTTGAACTCGACCGCGTTCATGAAGCCGAGACCTCTGATATCGACGATCTCGGGCACGTCGTCGCGGATCGACTGCAGCCGCTGCTTCAGTCTTGCACCCAGCGTGTTGGCGCGGTCGCACAGCTTCTCCTCGTCGATCACGTCGAGCACGGCATGAGCGGCGGCGACGCCTATCGGGCTGCCGCCATAAGTGCCGCCGAGCCCGCCGGGCCCGGGCGCATCCATGATCTCAGCGCGGCCGGTGACCGCCGACAACGGGAAGCCGCCGGCCAGGCTCTTGGCCATGGTGGTGATGTCGGCCGCCACCTCATGATGATCCATCGCGAACATCTTGCCGGTACGGGCAAAGCCGGTCTGCACCTCGTCGGCGATCAGAAGCATGCCATGCTGATCGCAGAGCTTGCGCAGCGCCGTCAGGAACTCACGCGGCGCCTCATAGAAGCCGCCCTCGCCCTGGACCGGCTCGATGATGATGGCGGCGACACGGGCCGGATCGACATCGGCCTTGAACAGCCGGTCGAGCGCTGCCAGCGAATCGGCCACCGACACGCCGTGCAGCGGCACCGGGAACGGCGCGTGGTAGACGTCGCCCGGCATGGCACCGAAGCCGACCTTGTAGGGAACGACCTTGCCGGTCAGCGCCATGCCCATGAAGGTGCGGCCATGAAAGCCGCCGGCGAAGGCGATGACGGCCGGACGCCCGGTAGCGTTGCGGGCGATCTTGATGGCGTTCTCGACCGCCTCGGCGCCGGTGGTGACGAAGATCGTCTTTTTCTCGAACTTGCCGGGCAGCATGCCGTTCAGCCGTTCGGCCAGCCGCACATAGCTCTCATAAGGCACCACCTGGTGGCAGGTGTGGGTGAAGCGGTCGAGCTGGGCCTTGACCGCCTCGATCACCTTGGGGTGACGGTGGCCGGTGTTGACGACCGCGATGCCCGACGAGAAGTCGATGTAGCGGCGACCTTCCACATCCCAGATTTCCGAGTTCTCGGCCCGGTCGGCGTAAATCTGCGTGGTCATGCCGACGCCGCGCGAGATCGACTGGTTCTTGCGTTCGGAAATGGCTGCGTTTTTCATGATGTCCCTCATCGAGCCGGCGCCCGTTCTTGTTTGATCAGATGTCTTCTGACCTTATTTCAGGTTTTCCTCAAGTCGGCACCGCCGACGGGCAATTGGGCCTGCGGCCGGACGGATCGCCCCTGAGCAGCCGCGTTAACGGGTTCCTTCGGAGTCTTCGCCGGCGCGCTGTCGATGGAGCGTTGAACGGAAAAACCGCCCGTGCGGCGGTCGCTGGCGCAACTCAACACCATGAGTGAATATCTACCATAGCTGCACTCACCTGTCAAGAAAAAATTCCTATCTTGAAAGGCTGCCGGCACAGCGGGACTGTCCGTCGTCGGGTCTTGTCGACCGAGTTCGGAGCCCTGGTATGCATGCGAGGCCGGTTTCCTTTTTCAGGGGATCGACTATCCTGCCGGGGTCCGCGAGGCATACCGATCGGCGAGCGGCCCCGCGACTGAGGGAGCACATGAGCAGGAACGCGACATCGTCCGTCTCGCCGCCATCGGTCAAAACTTCCAATCTTTTGTCTTCTCCAACCGGCGTAGCGCTTTTCGCCTGCACGGCAGCCCTGCTTTTGGCCGGCTGCCAGAAACAGGAGGCGGCAGATAAGAAGCTGCCGGTCATGGTGCGTACCGAGACCGTGGCAATGGCCGACTATGCGCCGAGAACGTCGCTGACCGGGGTGATCGCGGCGCGTACGCTGAACAATCTGTCGTTCCGGGTCGGCGGCCGCGTCGCCGAGCGGCTTGTCGATGTCGGCCAACACGTCGATCAAGGTACCGTGCTTGCCCGCATCGACCCGCAGGAGCAGGAGTCCGATTTGCGCTCGGCCCAGGCCGATCTCAACGCCGCGCAGGCGCAGTTGACGCAGGCCGCCGCCGCCTTCGAGCGGCAGAAGACGCTGCTTGCACAAGGTTTCACTACCAGGCGCGACTATGACCTGGCCGACCAGGCGCTGAAGGTGGCGCAAGGCAGCGTCGATGCCGCGCGGAGCGCACTGGCCAACGCCCAGCAAAACCTGTCCTTCACCGAGCTCAAGGCAGGTGCCGGCGGCGTCATCACCGCCCGCCAGGTCGAAACCGGCCAGGTGGTGCAAGCGGCGCAAACCGTCTTCATCGTTGCCGAAGACGGCGACCGCGACGCGGTGTTCAACGTGCAGGAAACGCTGGTCGCCAGGACGCCGGCCTCTCCGGCGGTGACGATCACGCTGTTGTCCGATCCGCAGGTCAGGACGACAGGCAAGGTGCGTGAAATCTCGCCGGCGGTTGACCCGGCTTCGGGCTCGGTCCGCGTGAAGGTAGGCATTCCCGACACGCCCACCGGCATGCCGTTGGGGGCGGCCGTCATTGGTTCGGTCAGCGCCAAACCGGCCAAGGCGATCCTGCTGCCCTGGGAGGCGCTGACGTCCAGCGCCGGCAAGCCGGCGGTCTGGGTCGTCGACCCCTCGACCAAGGCGGTGACGACGGTGCCGGTCGACGTGCTGGCTTTCAATTCGGGCACGGTCGTGATCGCCAAGGGGCTGGACGAAGGGCAAAGCGTCGTTACATCGGGTGGTCAGCTTCTCAGTCCCGGACAGACGGTCGAGATATCGGGAGCGGGCCAATGAGCCGGCTGCCGCACGTGCTGCTTGGGCTGTTTGCACTTGGCACGCTCGCTGCCTGCTCGAAGTCGGATGAAAAGCCCCCGGAGATCATCCGGCCGGTTTTGTCGGTCATGATCGAACCGCGCACCACGCAGACCTTCGGCTTCGCCGGCTCGGTCGAGCCGCAGTTCAGCGCCGATCTTGCCTTTCGCCTGCTCGGCCGGGTCGTCTCGCGCGACGTCAAGGTCGGCGACATCGTCGGCAAGGGCACGACGATCGCCACGCTCGACCCGACCGCGCTGGAGCTCGCCGTCCAGGCGGCCAAGGCTGAACTCTCCAACGCGGAGGCGCAGTTCGCCAACGCCGCCGCCAGCGAGGAACGCCAGCGCCAGCTGCTCGCCGCCGCCAACACCTCGCAGGCCGTGTTCGATGCCGCGCAGCAGGCAAGAAAGGCGGCTGAAGCCAACGTCGAACGGGCCAGAGCCTCGCTTGCCAAGTCGCAGGAGCAGCTCGGCTATGCCAGGCTGTTCTCCGATTTCGACGGCGTCGTCACCGCCGTTGGGGCCGAGGTCGGACAGACGGTGTCGCCCGGCCAGACGGTCGTTACCGTGGCACGCTCGGACCTGCGCGAAGCCGTGGTCGATATTCCCGACCAACTGACCGGCGATCTCGCGGCCGGCACGCCGTTCCAGGTCATCCTGCAATCGCTGCCGACGATCCAGACCGAGGCCAAGCTGCGCGAGATCGCGCCGCAGGCCGAGGGCTCGACCCGCACCCGCCGCGTCCGGCTGGCGCTGACCGATCCGCCGCAGGCATTCCGGCTCGGTTCGACGGTAACGGCGACCCGCATGACCAAGGTGGCGCCGACGATCGAACTGCCGCTGTCGGCGCTGCTCCAAAAGAATGGTTCCGATAGAGTGTGGATCGTCGATCCGCGGACATCGAGCGTGAGCACGCGCGAAATCAGGATTGCCTCGAAGAGCGGCGGAACCTTCACGGTCACGGAGGGCCTGGAGGCCGGCATGCGCGTCGTCACCGCCGGCGTACATAGCCTGACGGAAGGTCAGAAGGTCAAGCTGCCCGCGGGAGGGGCCTCATGAAGGGCTTCAACCTCTCCGACTGGGCGCTCGGCCACCGCTCGCTGGTGTGGTACTTCATGCTGGTCTTTGTCGTGGCAGGCATTTTCGCCTATCTCAATCTCGGCCGCGAGGAAGACCCCGCCTTCACCATCAAGACCATGGTGATCCAGGCCAATTGGCCGGGCGCATCGGTCAACGAGACGGTGCGGCAGGTTACCGACCGGATCGAAAAGAAGCTCGAGGAGCTGGACAGCCTCGACTTTACGAAATCCGTCACCACCGCCGGCAAGACCGTCATCTTCGTCAACCTGAAGCCGACCACCAAGGCGCGCGACGTCGTGCCGACCTGGCTGCAGGTGCGAAACATGGTCAACGACACCTGGTCGCAATTTCCGCAAGGCGTGGTCGGCCCGTTCTTCAACGACCGCTTCGGCGACGTCTACGGCAACATTTACGCGTTCACGTCGGACGGGCTGACGCCGCGCCAGCTACGCGACTATGTCGAGGATGTCCGCACCAAGATCCTGACCGTGCCCAATGCCGGCAAGGTCGACCTGGTCGGTGCTCAGGACGAAGCGATCTATCTCGAATTCTCGACCCGCCAGATCGCGGCGCTTGGCCTCAACCAACAGGCGATCGTGGCCAGCCTCCAGGCGCAGAACGCGATCACCCCATCGGGCGTCATCCAGTCCGGACCGGAACGCATCAGCGTGCGCGTCGGCGGTCAGTTCACCTCGCAGGAGAGCCTTCGCGCCATCAACCTGCGCGTCAACGACCGCTTCTTCCGCCTGAGCGACGTGGCGACGATCACGCGGGGCTATGCCGATCCCCCGGACGCGTTGTTCCGATTCAACGGCCAGGACGCCATCGGGCTCGCCATCGGCATGAAGCCCAACGCCAATCTGCTGCAATTCGGCGAGGCGCTGCACGAGGCGATGAACAAGGTGCTGGCCGACCTGCCTGTGGGCGTCGGCGTGCACCTTGTCGCCGATCAGCCCGTCATCGTCGAGGAGGCCGTCTCCGGTTTCACGCGCGCCTTGTTCGAGGCCGTCGCCATCGTGCTCGCGGTGTCGTTCATCAGCCTCGGCATGCGCGCTGGCTTCGTGGTGGCGCTGTCGATCCCGCTGGTGCTGGCCATCACCTTCACCGTCATGGCCTATCTCGGCATTTCCTTGCAGCGCATTTCGCTGGGGGCGCTGATCATCGCGCTCGGCCTGCTGGTCGACGATGCGATGATCGCGGTCGAGATGATGGTGGCGCGGCTTGAACTCGGCGACAATCTGCGCAAGGCGGCGACCTATGTCTACACCTCGACCGCCTTCCCGATGCTGACAGGCACGCTGGTGACGGTCGCAGGCTTCATCCCGATCGGCCTCAACAACAGCGCCGCTGGCGAATACACCTTCACGCTGTTCGTCGTCATCGCCGTGTCGCTTCTTGTGTCATGGATCGTGGCGGTGCTGTTCGCGCCGCTGCTTGGCGTCACCATCCTGCCGGCGACGATGAAGACCAAGCATCACGACCAGCCGGGGCGCTTCACCTCACTGTTCCGGCGCGTGCTTGTCGGCTCGGTGCGCCATCACTGGCTGACCATCCTCGCCACGGCGCTGTTGTTTGCGGCTTCGCTGGCCGGCTTCGGCCTTGTCCAGCAACAGTTTTTCCCGCCGTCAGACCGTCCTGAACTGATCGTAGACTGGAACCTGCCGCAGAATTCGTCGATCGCCGAGACCCGGGACCAGATGGAGAGGTTCGAACAGCGGGCGCTGGCCGGCAACCCCGATATCGACCATTTCAGCTCCTATATCGGCCAGGGCGCGGTGCGCTTCGTGCTGACCTTTGACGTGCAGCCGTCCAATCCCTATTTCGGCCAGACCGTCATCGTCACCAAGAGCATCGAGGCGCGCAACAGGGTGAAGCCGGCGCTGGAGAAGCTGTTGCGCGAGGAGTTCGTCGGCACCGACGCCTTCGTCAAGCCGCTCGAGCTTGGACCGCCGGTCGGCCGTCCGGTGCAGTACCGCGTGGGCGGTCCCGATATCCAGACGGTGCGCGAGCTGGCACAGCAATTCGCCGGAATCATTTCCGCCAATGCCATGCTTGCCGCGCCGACCTTCGACTGGAACGAACCGCAGCGCGTGCTGAGGGTCGATGTGCTGCAAGACAAGGCGCGCCAGCTCGGCATCACCTCTTCCGATATCGCCAGCGCGCTGAACAGCACGGTCGGCGGCGCCACCATCACGCAGGTGCGCGACGCCACCTATCTGATCGATGTCGTGGCGCGCTCCCGCGAGGCTGAACGCGGCTCGATCGAGACGCTGCAGAACATGCAGCTGCCGACCGGAACCGGCGAAGCGATCCCGCTCGCGGCGGTGGCCAACTTCCACTACGACCTCGAACAGCCGACGGTTTGGCGGCGCGACCGCATTCCAACCATCACCGTGGGCGCCGGGCTGGTCGGCGACGTATTGCCGGCCACGGTCGTCAACGAGCTGAAGCCATCGGTCGACGCCTTCATCGCCAAGCTGCCGCCCGGCTATTCGGTCGAGACCGCCGGCTCAGTCGAGGAAAGCGCCAAAAGCCAGGGTCCGATCGCAGCCGTGGTGCCGCTGATGCTGTTCGTGATGGCGACGATCCTGATGGTGCAGTTGCAAAGCTTCCAGCGCCTGTTCCTGGTGGTGGCGGTGGCGCCACTCGGGCTGATCGGCGTGGTGGCTGCCCTGGTGCCGAGCGGCGCGCCGCTTGGTTTCGTCGCCATTCTCGGCGTGCTGGCGCTGATCGGCATCCTGATCCGCAACTCGGTCATCCTGATCGTGCAGATCGAGGATCTCGTCACCGAGGGCAGGGATCGCTGGGCCGCCGTCATCGAAGCAACCGAGCACCGCATGCGGCCGATCGCCCTGACGGCGGCAGCTGCCAGCCTGGCGCTGATCCCGATCGCGCGCGAAGTGTTCTGGGGGCCGATGGCCTACGCCATGATGGGCGGCATCATCGCCGGCACGGCCATCACGCTGCTGTTCCTGCCGGCGCTTTACGTGACGTGGTTCCGGATCAAGGAGCCGAAAAGTGCTGAACCGACAGGTGATGCGATTGCCGAAGGCAACGCGGCCCGAAGTTAGGTTCGCGACAGAACTCGACGTGGGAAATTCAGCTACGTCCTCACAAACCCGTCGCTCGCCCTGAGCAGATTGCGCGTGTAATCCTTGGCAACACGGCGCTCGACAAGGTCGCTCGCCGCCAAATTCTCCACCGCCTCGCCGCTTTGCATCACCATCAGCCGCTCGCACATATGGGTGATGATGGCGAGGTCATGGCTGACCATCAGGAAGGTCAGCTTGCGCCGCCGGCGGACCTCCTCAAGCAGGTTGAGCACCTCGGCCTGCACCGAGGCGTCGAGCGCCGAGGTCGGCTCGTCGAGCAGCAGGACCGACGGTTCGAGGATGAGCGCACGCGCGATCGCCACGCGCTGGCGCTGGCCACCCGACAATTGGTGCGCGTAGCGGAAGCGGAAACCATTGCCGAGACCGACTTCGTCGAGCGCCCGCTGGATGCGCTTTTCACCGTCGGCAAAACCATGGATGGCAAGCGGCTCCTGCAGCAGTCGATCGACGGTCTGGCGCGGATGCAGCGAGCCGTACGGATCCTGGAAGACCATCTGCACTTCGCGGTAGAACGCCTTGTCGCGGCGTGCGCCAAGCGCCTTGCCGTTGACGGTGATGCTGCCCGAGGCGACCGGCGCAAGGCCGGCGATCGCGCGCAGCAGCGTCGATTTGCCGGAGCCGCTCTCGCCGACAAGGCCGAAGGATTCGCCAGGCTGCACGTCCAGGCTGACGCCCTTCAGCGCGCGAAAGCGGTCGAAGATCACCTCCAGCCGGTCGACGGCAATCGCGGAAGTCATACTGCCCACTCCGGCTTGCGGTCGAGCACCGGCAGGGGGTGCCGGTCGGCGCCGATCTTGGGCATGCAGTTGAGCAGGCCGCGCGTGTAGGGATGCTGGGCCCGGCCGAGTTCGGAGGCCTTGAGCTGCTCGACCACCTTGCCGGCATACATGACGATGACGCGGTCGCAGAAGGACGAGACCAGGCGCAGGTCGTGCGAGATGAAGATCAGCCCCATGCCGCGCTCGCCGACCAGCCTGTCGAGAATGCCGAGCACGTCGAGCTGCACGGTGACGTCGAGCGCCGAGGTCGGCTCGTCGGCGATCATCATTTCCGGTCCGGCGATGAGCATCATGGCGATCATGGCGCGCTGGCCCATGCCGCCCGACACCTCGTGCGGATGCAGGTCGAAGACGCGCCGGGGATCGCGGATCTGCACCGCCTCCAGCATGGCCAGCGCGCGATCGCGGGCCTCGGCCTTGGAGACCTTCTCATGCGTGCGCAGCGTTTCGACGATCTGCCGGCCGATGCTCATCACCGGGTCGAGCGAGTATTTCGGATCCTGCAGGATCATCGCTATGCGGTTCCCCCGCAACGCCCGGCGTTGGCGTGGCGAGATGCTGAGCAGGTCGAGGCCGTCGAAGGCCAATTTGTTCGCCGATATCCGCGCCTGCGGCGGCGTCAGCCCCATGATGGCGCGGCCGGTCTGCGATTTGCCGGATCCGGATTCGCCGACGATACCCAGTCGTTCGCGGCCAAGCGAGAACGAGACGCCGCGCACTGCCTGGACCAGGCCGGTGCGGGTCGGAAAATCGACGCGCAGGTCGTCGACCTCGAGAAGCGTGCTCATTGATCACCGCTCCTCGGATCGAGCGCGTCGCGCAGGCCGTCGCCAAGCAGGTTGAAACCGAGGCTGACGATCAGGATGGCGAAGCCCGGCGCGCCGGCCACCCACCATTGGTCGAGCACGAAGCGGCGGCCCGAGGCGATCATGGTGCCCCATTCGGGCAGCGGCGGTTGCGCGCCGAGGCCAAGAAAGCCGAGACCGGCGGCGGTCAGGATGATGCCGGCCATGTCGAGCGTCACCCTTACGATCAGCGAGGATATGCACAATGGCATGATGTGGCGCAGCACGATGCGGAAAGGCGAAGCGCCCATCAGCTGCACCGCCTTGATGTAATCGGAATTGCGCACGGTCAGCGTTTCGGCGCGCGCAATTCGGGCATAGGGCGGCCAGGAGGTGATGGCGATGGCCAGCACCGCGTTCTCGATGCCGGGACCGAGAGCGGCGACAAAGGCCAGCGCCAGGATCAGCTTGGGGAAGGCGAGAAAGATGTCGGTGATGCGCATCAGGATGGCGTCGGTCCAGCCACCGGCATAGCCGGCGACGGTGCCGACCAGGAGACCGATGGGTGCTGCGATGATGGCAACCAGAATGACCACGTAAAGGGTCCAGCGTGAGCCGTAGAGGATGCGCGACAGGATATCGCGGCCGAGATCGTCGGCGCCGAACCAGTGCTCGGCGCTTGGCGCCAGCAGCCGCGCGTTCTTCAGGTCGCCGATGGTCGGTGAATAGGGTGCCAGCACGCCGGCAAGGGCAGCGATCACCAGCAGCGCGATGATGATCAGCAGGCCGACAAAAGCCAGCCTGTTGGCCGAAAAGCGCCGCCAGGCGATATAGGCGCGGCCGAGCCTGGCTTGCATACGCGATGCCGGCCGCTCCGACAGCAACCATTCGCGACGGGAGAGGGGGCCGGCGTCGGAGGCGGTCATGTCGATGCCTCTTGAAGCCGTCGACCCCCACTCCGGTTTGCTTCGCGGACCACCTCGCCCCCGTTCGTCGCAGGAGAGTGGGGGTGACTGGCCGCAGCCAAGCCCGAAGGTGCGATACCTCTGTTCATCGAACCTTGGTCCTCGGATCGAGCACCCGATACAGCAGGTCTGACATGAGATTGATGGCGATGAACACCGAGCCGATGACGATGGTGCCGCCGAGCACCGCGTTCATGTCGGCGTTCTGCAACGAATTGGTGATGTAGAGGCCGATGCCCGGCCAGGAAAAGACGGTCTCGGTCAGCACCGAACCCTCGAGCAGCCCGGCATAGGAGAGCGCGATCACCGTCACCATCGGCACGGCCGCGTTGCGCAGCGCGTGGGCCCAGATGATGCGGCGCTCCGACAGACCCTTGGCGCGCGCGGCGACGATATATTCCTGGGCCAGTTCGTTGAGCATGAACGAGCGCGTCATGCGGCTGATATAGGCGAGCGAGAAATAGCCGAGCAGCGAGGCCGGCAGGATGATGTGACGGAAGGCGTCGTAAAAGACATCCCATTGCCCCTGCATGGCAGCGTCGAGAAGATAGAAGCCGGTGATCGGCGTGAAAGTGTATTCGTAGACGACGTCCAGCCGAGCCGGGAACGCCACCCATTGCAGCTTGGCATAGAACAGGACCAGCCCAAGCAGGCCGAGCCAGAAGATCGGCACGGAATAGCCGATCAGGCCGATGACGCGCACGATCTGGTCGATGATGCTGCCGCGCCGGACCGCGGCCAGCACACCAAGCGGAACGCCAAACAGCGCACCGATCAGTGTCCCCAGCGTCGCCAGTTCCGTCGTTGCCGGGAGGGCGCGGCGGATGTCGGTCATGACGGGATTGGTGGTCAGCACGGAAATGCCGAAATCGCCGCTCAGCGCATGCTTCAGATAGATATAGAACTGCTCGATCAGCGGCAGGTCGAGACCCATTTCGCGGCGCGTTCGTTCGACGACATTGGCGGGCGCCCGGTCGCCGAGCACGGCCAGGACCGGGTCGATCGGGATGACGCGGCCGATGAAGAAAGTAACCGCGAGAAGACCAAGATAGGTCGTCACCGCGATGACCAGGAAACGGCCGATCGACGAGAAAATGGCAACGGCGCGGGCGCTGCCGCGCCCGGCCATCATTTGGCTTTCAACCGCGCTCATGCGGCGTGTCCGCGGGCACTATTCCTTGGAAACCGGCCCGACGAAGTTGGTATCGAAGCTCGGGCCGAGCGCGAAGCCCTTGAGGTTCTTGCGCAGGCCGGCCACTTCGAGCTGCTGGTGGATGACGACGAACGGGCTGGTGTCGAGAATCTTCTTCTCGAGGTCCTGATAGGTCGCGGCGCGCTTGGCCGCGTCCTTTTCGAGCAGAGCCGCTTCCGTCTGCTTGGTCAGATCCGGAATGTCCCAGGCATTGCGCCAGGCCAGCGTCTTGGTCTTGCCGTCGTCCGAATTGTCCGGGTTGGAGGCAAAGGTCTGCGCATTGGAGTTGGGATCGAAATAGTCCTGGCCCCATTGGCCGATATAGATGTCGTGATTGCGCGCGCGGTATTTGGTCAGCGTCTGCTTGCCGTCGCCCGGAATGATCTCCAGCTTGATGCCGGCCTGTCCCAGCGTCTGCTGGATCGATTCCGCCATGCCGGTGGTCGGCTGGCCGGTGCGGACGTCCATGGTTACGCTGAAGCCGTCGGCCAAGCCGGCCTTGGCCAGCAGTTCCTTGGCCTTGGCGACGTCGAGCTTGAACGGATTCTCGTCCAGCTCGCCGAGCACGCCCTTGGGCAGGAAGGTCTGGTGGATCTCGCCGATGCCCTTGAGAATGGTCGAGCTCAGCGCGTCGTAGTCGACCAGATACTTGAACGCCTGGCGCACCTCGGGCTTGGCGAGATTCGGGTTCTTCTGGTTGAGGCTGATGTAGTAGACCGTGCCCTTGGGGGCGCTGGTGGACGTCAGATCGGCATTCTTGGCGATGGCGTCGAGGTCGTTCGGCTCGAGGTTGCGGGCAACGTCGATGTCGCCGGCCTCGAGCGCCAGGCGCTGGGCCGAGCTTTCCTTCATGTTGCGGTAGATGACCCGGGCAAGCTTGGCTTTCTCGCCATTGTAGTTGTCGTTGCGCTCGAGCACGACGGCCTCATTGGCGCGCCACTCACGCAGCTTGAAGGCGCCTGAACCGGCGTAACCGGTCTTCAGCCAGGCATTGCCGAAGTCGTTGTCCCATTTGTAGTCGGCGCTCGGCGTTACCGGGGCGACATGTTCCTTGACCAGCTTGGCGTCCACCACCGAAGCGACCGTGGCCGACAGGCAATTCAGCACGAAGCTCGGCGCGTAGGCCTTGTCGACGGTGAACTGGAAGGTGGTGTCGTCGACGGCCTTGGCCTTCTCGGCGGCATTGTCCCCGGTGAGGCCGAACTGATTGATGATGAAAGCCGGCGGCTTGTCGAGCTTGACGGCGCGCTCGAATGAATAGGCGACGTCGGACGCGGTAATCGGGTTGCCGGAGGCGAATTTCAGGCCCGGCTTGAGCTTGAACGTGTAGGTGAGGCCGTCGTCCGAGATCGTCCAGCTTTCGGCGAGATCGGGCTTGACCTTGGACGTGTCGCTGAGGTCGAGACGGACCAGCAGGTCATAGGTGTTGCCGGTGACCTCGGCGGTCGACAATTCGAACGCCTCGCCCGGGTCCATGGAGATGATGTCGTCGATCGCGAAGCCTTCGACCAGCGTGTCCGCCGGCGTGACCGCGAAAGCCGGTGCGATGCCGATGAGCAGCGCGGAGACCGCCGCCCCCGCAAGCAAGCTACGAGAGCGAAGAGCAAGTTTTTCCATCATCATCGTGATCGTTCCCTGTTTTGTTGGTTACCTGAGTTCCCGGCTCAGGGTGGAGCATTCTTTGGGGTCAGCAACATGGACCCGCAACTGCTTACCGTCGTGGTTTTTGTCCAGTTGGTCAACACCCTATCCGGCAGCCTGCCAACCGGCAACGAGCATTTGCACGGCAGCGTATTGGGCCAGAATGAGCCGTGATGCTCGATGCATACGCCGGCTAATTGAATCGCCAGCTACTTGAGCGCGGCGACCAGACCCGCATCGGGGAAGCAGGTAGCGGCCTCGCCATTCTTGGCCTGCCATTTGCCGATCGAGCGGCGCGTCTTGAAGCCGGGCAGGCCATCGGCGCTGCCGACATCGTAGCCCTCGGCCTCAAGGGCCCGCTGCAGGGCGGCTATATCGGAGCGGTGGAGCCCGCCGACCGCGCCCCAACTGCCGGCAAAATTCGAGTCGCCGTGGGCGATGCGATCGGCGCCGTGGCCGATGAACAGCGCGTAAAGGTCGCTGGTGTTGTATTGCTTCAGCACGTAGAAATTGGGCGTGGCGATGAAGGCCGGGCCGCTGCGCCCGGCAGGCATCAGCAGAAACCCTTCGGCTTTCAACTCGCTCGCCGGAAACGCCTTTCCGCCGACGCGCCTGATGCCCATATCGGCCCATTGCGAAATTGACTTGCCCTGGTCCGGGCCTTCAAGCGAACAGGAGACGCTCGCAGGCACGGTGACCTCGAAACCCCAGCCCCGTCCCTTCACCCAGCCATAGTGGACGAGGTAATTGGCGATCGAGGCCAGAACGTCCGGCGTCGAGTTCCAGATGTCGACGCGGCCGTCGCCATCAAAATCCACCGCATGTTTCAGGAACGAGGTCGGCATGAACTGCGGCTGGCCGAGCGCGCCGGCCCAGGACGATTTCATGGCATTGACCGGAGCCAGTCCGCGCTCGGCGATCTCGAGCGCCGCCAGAAGCTCGGTGCGGAAGAAATCCTTCCTGGTCGACATGAATGCCTTGGTGCCGAGCACCTCGAAGGCATCGTAAGGCATCTTCGCCGCGCCGAAGCCGGTCTCGCGGCCCCAGATCGCCAACAGGATCTCGCCCGGCACGCCATAACGCTTTTCTATCGCGGCAATGGTCCTGGCATTGACGGCTTCGCGCGTCCGCCCGCCCGATGTCACCGCACGAATCGTCTTCTCGGCGAAATAGGCGCCGGGCGAGCCGAATTCGGCCTGGTGCTGCTTCTGCGGCGTCGTCGCTTTCTCGCCGGGCATGAGCAGGTCGGGCAGCTTCAAATTGGGGTTGATGCCGTCGAAGGCGGCGGCGAAGGTGTTTTTGGAGATGCCTTTGGCCTTGGCGTCGGGCCAGAGATCGGTTTGGAGCCAGGTGCGGAACTGGTCGTCGATCTTGGCGGCTGAGGCGGGGGTGATGAGGAGGAGAGCGAGAAGTGCCGCCAGGAAGACGACGATGCTCAATCCGAAAGGTTTGCGTTCCTTTGCGCCCCCCTCTGTCCTGCCGGACATCTCCCCCACGAGGGGGGAGATTGAATGTCGCATCGGCCTTCGCCAATCGCCAGCGTCGAAAAGAAAATGCCATCCGCGAAGCTGCCAATCTCCCCCCTCGTGGGGGAGATGTCCGGCAGGACAGAGGGGGGCGCGAAGGAACACAGTCATCTCAGGACCATCTCCCTCCCCCCAACCCCGTCAAAACACCGTCCGCGAGCGCAGTGCCGCGGCCAGCGTGCCTTCGTCGAGATAGTCGAGCTCGCCGCCGACCGGCACGCCATGCGCCAGCCGTGTTATCTTCACCTCGAAACCGGACAGTTGATCGGTGAGGTAATGCGCGGTCGTCTGGCCCTCGACCGTGGCGTTGACGGCAAGGATGATCTCCTTGACCTCGCCGCCGGCGACGCGGTCGACCAGTGAGCGGATGTTGAGCTGGTCGGGACCGATGCCGTCGAGCGGCGACAGCGTGCCGCCGAGCACGTGGTAGCGGACATTCATCGCCGCTGCCCGCTCCAGCGCCCAGAGATCGGACACGTCCTCGACGACGATCAGCGTGGCGGCGTCGCGGCGCGGGTCGGTACAGATCATGCAGGGGTCGGACGTATCGACATTGCCGCAGGTGGAGCAGATACGCACCTTGTCGGCGGCCTCGCCCATGGCGACGGCGAGCGGCGACAGCAACTGCTCCTTCTTTTTGATCAGATGAAGTGCGGCGCGCCTGGCGGAGCGGGGCCCAAGCCCCGGCACCTTGGCCAGGAGCTGGATCAGGCGTTCGATCTCGGGACCGGCGATTCGCTTGGACATCGCTCTGATCTAGGATTTTTCAGAGCGCTTTGGAACATGCCCCGTCCGCACGACCCGTCATATCGGGCCGGCGGAGCATTGGGCGGACCATTAGAGTGCGGAGATCAGTTGGTTTCCAGCGGCCGGCCCTGGCTGACGATCATCGCGCCGATGGCGTCGGTGTTCTCAGGCGTCGACTGGAAACTCATTGACGCCTCTTGCGGCGCGTCTTGGACAGAACTGATGACCCGGCTGTTCAAGATTCCGCCAAAACGGGCGGCATCCGGTTCCTCCATAGGCTCCTGCATCGCGACCATTGTCGGTTTCACCGAGACACGCCCGGACTTCGCCGTCGGCGCCACGGCGGCTGTCACATAGGTCAGTTGGGTAGGGACGATCTTGGATGAGCGCACCGGTTCCGCCGCGGCAGTCACATAGGCCTGTTGTTGTGCCGGAGCAGTGCGGACAAGCTTATTGTCCGAACGCGCCGGCTCCGCCGAAGCAACCATCGTTACTGAAGTGGCCGGCTTCACCGTTTCGGGCGTCGCCGAAGCAATAGCGACCGTCGGCTCATCCGGCAGCGGCTGCCAGTTGCGGCCGCGCTTCTCGTAGAAGGCATTGCCGCCGGCAACCATGGTGTAGTGCATGTTGTTGTAAGGGAAGCGCAGCCCGGCGGTGTGGAAATACATCGTGTTCTTGAGCTTGGCCTTGCGCTCGCCCTTGAGCACGGCGTCGGCGGCTTCCTCGACATCGGGCATCGCCCGCGAATTCATCGGCCTGGTCATGACGCCCGGCGCGAACTGCCCGCGCTCACCCACCACTTCGCAAATGGTGCTGCCGTGATTTCCGGAGCGCAGCCGGTTCATCACCACCGTGCCGACGGCGATCATGCCGTCGCGGCTCGACCGGTTGGACTCGAAGAACATCGCCCTTTCCAGGCACTCCTTGTCCTTCGGCGTGTGGCTGTAAGCTCGCGAGCTGAGGAAACTGGGCGTGATGGCGTCAGTCAGACTGGCGACGGACATGCCGTGCGAAGTGGTCTGACTGCAAGCGGCCAAAAACAAGGGAGACGTAACGACGCCGAGCAACAGCGGCGTCTTCCATCGCGTGGCAATCAACAGGTAACCCTCTCACTTCCAGTGCCCGCCCCCAGGCTGCGGCAAGAATGAGACACTTTCAGGCGAAATGATGGCTAAAACGTTATTAATGGCCCACTGTTGCCGATTTGGCACAGATAGATGGCGTTTTCCGGTTACCGCAAAGCCGCAATCGTGGCCGGCTGACCAGGCTCGACCTCTTCGATCTTCTCCGAAAACAGGCCGCGACCAAGAAACAGCGCCCGCGCCTCCCGGGCCACCGGCGCAATCTTTGCCGGCCAGTCGCTGTCGATGAACTCGGCCCTGGTGAAATCGGGATTTGTTTCGCTGGCCGCCTCCAGCAATTCAGCGATCTCGAGCACGATCGCTCGTTCGCGCCTCGAAAGCGCCGACGTGCCGGCCTCGATGGAGGAGCGATGCACGAAGTCCTCGAACAGATAGAAGTAGCCCTTGATGCCGACGAGATCGACGCCGGCGTCGCAATCGGCGAGGATCTCCAGAATCTCGTAGATCCTGTTGCGGATGCGTTGCTCGATCAGTCTTTCGGACGGCTCCTCGGGCATGGACGCACCGAACGCTAGAAGGGCAATTTCATTCCCGGCGGGATCGGCAGCCCGGCGGTCAGCGCCTTGGTCTTTTCCTGCATGATCTGCTCTACCTTGACCTTGGCGTCATTGTGCGCTGCCAGAAGCAGGTCCTCGAGGACCTCGACATCGTCCTCCTTGAACAGCGACGGGTCGATCTTCAGCGACTTCATCTCGAATTTTCCGGTCAGCGTGACGCTGACAAGGCCGCCGCCGGCCTGGCCGGACGCTTCCAGCGTCGCGATCTCGTCCTGCATGGCCTGGAACTTGGCCTGCATTTCCTTCGCCTTGCCCATCAGGCCGAGAAGATCTTTCATGGTCGGGGTCCTTTGCGGGTTCGTGGCTGGATCAGGTCTCGTCGTCGTCCGCCGGCGGCTCGACCGGCACTTCGGCTTCGTCGGCGTCGGCTTCCGGGGCATCGGGTATGCGAACGTCGATGATCTTGGCGCCGGGAAAGCGGGCCAGGATAGCGGCCACGGTCGGATCGCTTTTGGCATCGAGAAAAGCGTTCTCGCGCTTGGTCGATTCCATCTCGGCCAGCGTTTGGCCGCCCTCCTCCTTCGACAGCGACACCAGCCAGCTGCGCCCGGTCCAGGCGCGCAGTTTCGTCGTCAGATCGTTGAGCAGCAGCTTGGGCGCATCCTCCGTCAGGCTGACGTCGATACGGCCGGGCTCGATGCGCACGAGACGGATGCAGCGCTTGACCAGCACCTTGAAGGCGATGTCGCGCTGGGCGTCGGCAAGGGCAATGATGTCGGCCAGCGATTTCAACGGCACCGGCTGCGCCTCCGGCACCGGTTGCGGGGGAGCAACGAAGGCGACGGGAGCAGGCGTGGCTTCGACCAGCCGCATCGTCTGCGCACCGCCCGATCCGCCGGGCATGCGCGTCTGCGTCACGGCGCTGGCGCCACCGCCATTGCCGGGAGCCGCGGGAGCCCCGTTCGGGCGCGAAGCGCCGTTTTGAACAGGTGCTGTGCCTTCCAATGATCGCAGCGCCTCGTCCAGCGTCGGCAGGTTGGCGGCGTGCGCCAGCCGGATCAGCACCATCTCGGCGGCGCTGACCGGCCGATTGGAGGACTGCACCTCGGGAATGCCCTTGAGCAGCATCTGCCACGTCCGCGACAGCACCCGGACCGACAGCGCCCTGGCGAAATCCGCGCCGCGCTGGCGCTCGTCCTGCGACAGCGCCGCGTCGTCGACGGCGGTCGGCACGAAACGCAACCGGGTAACGAGGTGGTTGAACTCGGCAAGGTCGGTCAGCACGGCGGCCGGGTCGGCGCCGGTGTCGTATTGCGCGCGGAATTCGGCCAGGGCCGCCGCCACGTCGCCCTTCATGACGTGTTCGAATAGGTCGACGATGCGGGCGCGGTCGGCCAGGCCCAGCATCGCCCGGACCGCGTCGGCGCTGACGGAGCCGGCGCCATGCGCGATCGCCTGATCGAGGATGGAGAGCGAATCACGGGCCGAGCCCTCGGCTGCGCGCGCAATCATCGCCAGCGCGTCGTCGTCGACCGAAATGCCTTCCTTGGCCGAGATCGAGGAGAGATGCGCGACCAGTGCGCCGGCGTCGATGCGCCGCAGGTCGAAGCGCTGGCAGCGCGACAGGACGGTGATCGGAACCTTGCGGATTTCGGTGGTGGCGAAGATGAATTTCACATGCGGAGGTGGTTCCTCCAGCGTCTTCAGCAGGCCGTTGAAGGCCTGCGTCGACAGCATGTGCACTTCGTCGATGATATAGACCTTGTAGCGGGCCGAGACCGGCGCGTAACGCACGCGCTCGATGATGTCCCTGATGTCGTCGATGCCGGTGTGGGAGGCGGCGTCCATCTCGATGACGTCGACATGGCGGCCTTCCATGATCGCCTGGCAATGCTCGCCAAGCACGGCAAGGTCGACCGAAGGCTGGTCCGATGTGGCGGTCTTGTAGTTCAGCGCCCGCGCCAGGATGCGCGCGGTCGTGGTCTTGCCGACGCCGCGCACGCCTGTAAGCATCCAGGCCTGGGCGATGCGGCCGGTGGCGAAGGCATTGGTGAGCGTACGCACCATCGGCTCCTGGCCGACCAGCTCGGAGAAGTTCGAAGGACGGTATTTGCGCGCCAGCACGCGATAGGCGCCGGCCTTGCCATTCTCCAGGCTATTCGGCCCCGAATTTCCGGCTTCGCTCATTCGCCCGTAAAGCTCCAAAAGGCCGCGTTCGAAAGCGGCCGATTCCTGCGCATAGTCTCGCCCGCGCTGCGATGCGTCGTCAATGTCGCGAGAGGGTCCGATGAGGTGGGAGGCTGGAACAATGACCCGTTCCGGGCTCGTTAGGGCTGCTTCCTTCCGGACCTGACCCGGTTGGCGAGTGGATCGTCCACCACCAACCTCCCGCTGTCCATATCGGCAATTCGGAGATGAAATGCAAGAGCACAGGCAAATAGGCACCACGGACCACGAGATTCGCTTGCGGCCCCGGTGCAGCCGCTCTAGCGTTCATGAGTTTGAGAAAAACACGATCAGCAAGGGAAACGCCTATGTTGCCGGGCCTGAAGGCCGGATTCACGCTGGACGCCCGGCTGGAGGCGGACAGCGAGCAGTTGATGTGGCTTGGGCTGTGCGAATTGCGGGTCATGAACGATCGCCGCTGGCCATGGCTGCTTTTGGTGCCGCAGCGGCCGGGCGTGGAGGAAATCCACGACATGACCCCGCTCGACCAGACGATGCTGACCTTCGAGACCAATATGGTGGCGCAGGCGCTGAAGAAGGTGACCGGCTGCACCAAGATCAACACCGGCGCGCTCGGCAACATCGTGCGCCAGCTGCATGTCCACGTCGTCGCCCGTTCGGAACACGACGCCGGCTGGCCCGGCCCGGTGTGGGGACACGGGTTGCGCGAGCCCTATGAGCGTTCCGAATTGCGCCGGTTTGCCCAAACGATAAAGGCGGCGCTATAAGCCTTGCTCCTGTCCATCCCAACACATCATGGTCCACATGAGCTTCCACCTGTTTGACGCGCCCTTGCGCGAGCCGAGCCAGTTCGTCGGCTTTGCCGGCAATACGATCGACCGGCAATCGGAGAACCGCGCCGACGATTCGGTCGACAAGGCGCTCGCCGATCCGACGACGCGGCTGCTCCTGATGAGTAGCGGCCGGCTCTATCTGAAGCTCGGCGATGGCGTCGGTCTCGATCCCTGGTTCGGCATCGCCGAGAGTGAGCCGTTCCTGCCCTTCCTCGCCCGAGGCGTCCTGCTCGGCTTTTCCGAACGAGGACCCGTGCTGGCTGTTCCGGCCGGTCTCGACGCCGAACAACTGCCCGAAACCGTCAAGGCTATCGATTACCGCTCGGTGTACATGCAAGGGCTGATCGACGAGGCGGCGGCCGGCGCGATGGCGCAAGGGGCTGCCCTGCTTGCCTGGCATGCAAGCCATGGTTTCTGCAGCAAATGCGGTACAGAATCGCAGATGCGGGCCGGCGGTTACAAACGCCATTGCTCGAATTGCGCCACAGAACATTTTCCGCGCACCGATCCGGTGGCGATCATGCTGACGGCGACGCGGGAGAAATGCCTGCTCGGGCGCGGCCGGCATTTCGCGCCGGGCATGTATTCGGCCCTTGCTGGCTTCATCGAGCCGGGCGAGACGATCGAGGCCGCGGTGCGCCGCGAAACGCTGGAGGAGGCCGGGATCCGGCTCGGTCGCGTCGTCTACCATGCCAGCCAGCCCTGGCCGTTCCCCTATTCGCTGATGATCGGCTGCTTCGGCGAGCCACTCAACGAGGATATCCAGGCCGACCTCGACGAACTGGAAGACTGCCGCTGGTTTGCCCGCGACGAGGTCAGCCTGATGCTGGCCAGGGAACACCCCGGCAATCTGATCACGCCGCCGAAAGGCGCCATCGCGCATCACCTCATCCGCGCCTGGGTCGACAGCGAATAGCCAACACTGAAAGTCATTGCAGGAGAGACAAATGATCCGTCACACCGTCGTCTTCACGCTGAAACATCCGCCGCACTCGCTGGAGGAAAAGCGATTCCTCGTCGACGCCAAGAAAATCCTCACCGGGATCCGGGGCGTCACGCATTTCGAGCAATTGCGGCAGGTCAGCCCCAAGAACGACTATCAGTTCGGCTTCTCGATGGAGTTCGCCGACCAGGCCGCCTATACCAGGTACAACGACCATCCCGATCACGTCGCTTTCGTGCGCGACCGCTGGGTGCCGGAAGTCGAGACCTTCATGGAGATCGACTATGTGCCGCTTGGCGCGGTGATTTAGAAGCGCACGACATCCAGTCCCGGTCGTGGTCGACAGTTGCCACTCGAGGTCCGAACCTTGCAATTCCTGCTCAAGCGGATTGAATGTAGTTACGCAACTACATTTTTTGCGAGGCTGATATGATCGTCACCACGCTTTCGGGCCGCGAGCTCAATCAGGACCTTGGCCGTGCAAAACGCGCCGCCAAGGAAGGACCCGTGATCATCACCGACAGAGGGCGGCCAGTGCATGTCCTCTTATCGTTCGAGGAGTACAAACGGCTCACCGGCAAAACGCGATCGCTCGGCGACATGCTAGCTGCGCCGGAAGCTGGAGGCCTTGATTTGCCGCTCCCGCCCCGCACAGAACATGCCAAGCCAATAGACTTGTCCTGATGCTGTTGCTCGATACCAATGTCGTGTACGAACTGCGAAAGGTAGCGAGCGGCAGGGCGCATCCCAATGTCGTGCTATGGAACGAGACCGTCGATCCTGCCGAACCTTTATCTCCTCCGTGGTCCTGCACGAACTGGAGATTGGTGTACGACTGGTGGAATGGAATATCATGATGCCATTGCGGGCAAAGTGCTGCGCAATTGGTTGGAAAACGCGGTTCTCACAACATTTTCCGGTCGAATCCTGTCTCTGGACGAGGCGGCGGCCGTTCAGGCGGCCCAATGGCATGTGCCCAATCCCAAACCGATCAATGACGCCTATATCGCAGCCATGGCCTTCACCCGGCGCATGACGCTGGTGACGCGCAACATCGGGGATTTCGAGGGAACTGGAGTGGCACTCGTAAACCCGCGGGACTTCCAGGGATAGGTCCAAGTCATTGCATGTCGTCGTCCCCAAAACCGCTGCGCAGTTTTGGGCGACACACCCTAATCCGCCACCTTCCACTGCTCGCGCGACTCGCTGGCCGGATAGACGCCGAGGATGCGCACCTCGCGCGAGAAGAAGCGCAGTTCGTCCAAGGCCAGCTTTACCAGCGGATCGTCGGGATGGCCCTCGATGTCGGCGTAGAACAGCGTCGCGGTGAAAGCGCCCAGCTGGTAGCTCTCCAGCTTGGTCATGTTGATTCCGTTGGTGGCGAAGCCGCCCATCGCCTTGTAGAGCGCGGCCGGCACGTTGCGGACGCGGAAGATGAAGGTGGTCATCATCTTGACGTCCGGCGACGGGCGCTCGGCCCATTGCTTGTTCTTGGTCAGGACGACGAAGCGGGTGACGTTGGAATCTGTGTCCTCGACATTTTCCTCGATGATATCGAGCCCGTAGAGCGCTGCTGCCAGTCTCGGCGACAGCGCGGCCATGGTACGGTCCTTGACCTCGGAAACCATCTTGGCCGCACCCGCCGTGTCGCCGGCGACGATCGCCTTCCAGCCATTCTTGCGGATGTATTTGCGGCACTGGCCAAGCGCGTGGATGTGGCTGTGCACGGTCTTGATCTCGTCGCGCTTGACGCCGGGCAGCACCATCAGCTGGAAATGGATCGGCAGGAAGTATTCGCCGATGATGTGCAGCTTCGATTCCGGCAGCAGATGATGGATGTCGGCGACGCGCCCGGCAATAGTGTTCTCGATCGGGATCATGGCGAGGTCGGCCTTGCCGGTCTCGACGGCGTTGAACGCATCCTCGAAGGTCGGGCACGGCAACGGCTCCATCGAGGGATAGACGTTGCGGCTGGCAGTGTCGGAATTGGCGCCCGGCTCGCCCTGGAAGGATATTCTGTTGGTCTTTTCAGGCATGCCGATACTCGATCCAAAGGCTCTGTTCGAAGAGATTCAGTTTGAAAGGATGGTTCTGGCGCGTTCCAGGTCTTCCGGCGTATCGACGCCGAGCGGCAGCGACTGGACGATTTCGGCGTCGATGCGCATGCCGGCTTCCAGCGCCCGCAGCTGCTCCAGCCGCTCGCGGCGCTCCAGCGGCGACGGCTTCAGCGCGACGAAGCGTTCCAGCGCGGCGCGACGATAGGCATAGAGGCCGACATGGTGGTAGAGCGGCCCCTCGCCCCACGGCGCGGTGGCGCGGGTGAAATAAAGCGCCCTCAGCCTGGTGTCGGACAGCGGCGAACCGACGATCTTGACGACGTTGGGATTGGTCTTTTCCTCGTCGCGGACGATCTCGACCCCGAGCGTAGCGATATCGACCGCCTCGTCCTCGAACGGCCTGAGCGAGGCGGTAATGATCCCGGGATCGATGGTCGGCAGGTCGCCCTGCACGTTGACGATGGTTTCGACCTTGCGCCGCGGGTCGAGCGCGAGCAGCGCCTCGTGGATGCGGTCGGAACCCGATTCATGGTCCATGCGCGTCATCACGGCTTCGAAACCATGCGCGCGCACCGCTTCCGCCACGCCTTGCGTGTCTGTCGCCACCACCACCCGGCCAAGGCCGGCCTCGGCCGCGCGGCGGGCAACATGCACGATCATCGGCGCGCCCGCGATGTCGGCCAGCGGCTTGCCCGGCAGGCGGGTCGAGGCCATGCGGGCCGGGATCAGGATCAAGGTGGACATCGGTATGGCGAGGCGTCCGAAAAGAGGAGGGGGAAAGTGGCAAAAGGTCTCACTGGAAGCGCCCTTATAGGTGTTGCAACGCCCAAGCAAAAGACCTAGTTTCCGCGCGATTTGACCGGCTCTGGAGGGCAGGTCTCGATACCGACGGACGGAGTGGACGGTTCGGTCCGCCGGAAAAGGGAGCAAGGGGCGTATGGATTCCAACGAAGTCAACAAGCTGCTCGCCGGATTGCTCGGAACCGTTTTCGTCGTCTTCTCGGTCGGTATCGTGTCCGACGCGCTGTTTGCCTCGCCCGCTCCGGAAAAGCCCGGCTTCGCCATCGAAGCCGCGGAGCCCGCCGAAGGCGGCCCGGCCGCTCCGGCAGCAGCCGAAAAGCCGATCGCCGATCTTCTGGCCAACGCGAGTGTCGAACAGGGCGCGGCCATCTTCAAGAAATGCCAAGCCTGCCATTCCGGCGAAAAGGGCGGTCCGAACAAGGTCGGCCCCGATCTGTGGGACGTCGTCGACCGTCCGGTCGCCTCTCACGAGGGCTTCGCCTATTCGGCGGGCATGAAGGAATATTCCAAGGGCGGCACCGAGAAGTGGACCTACGATAACCTCAACCACTTCATCACGTCGCCCAAGAAAGACGTGAAAGGCACGGCGATGGGCTTCGCCGGCCTGCCGAAGGAAGAAGACCGCGCCAACGTGATCGCCTATCTGCGCACGCTGTCGGACAATCCCAAGCCGTTGCCGGCGCCGGGGGCGGCGGCCGATGCGACCGCGCCCGCGGATGGCGCCGCCCCGGCGAAACCGCCTGAGGGTGCCGCACCGGCCAAGCCAGCAGAGCCCGCTGCTCCGGCCGCACCGGCTCCGGCGCCCGCCCAATAGGCTGATATCATCGCGATGACCTTGAAAAAGCCGGGTTCAGCCCGGCTTTTTCGTGAGTCGATCAATAGCTGCCCTCGTCGCTATTCTGCCCTGCCACCCGTTGTGTATCGGCGGCGACGTTGGCGCGCGATCTACACAGAAATCGTAGGGCGGAGTAGTCGCCAAGTTGTAGATTAGTGCTCTTCACGAGCCTATTGTGACTCCATGTCGACTCAACCACCATTCTTGCCGCAGGAGATCGCTGACCTAACCGAAATTTGCGGCAATTGCGGAACGGTTGTGCGGCCCGATTTATGGACACGTCACGAGGAGCCTTTTATCCCTATTTATCCGGATGGGACGCAAGGTGAAAAGGGCGCTTGGTTCCAACAAACTACAGAGCAAAAATGTTCCTGTGGCTCAAAGATCAGCTTTAATTTGAATCCAAAACCTTTTGAGCATCGCGTTTTTTTCTACGGCGACGACGCAGAAAGACAGGTCGGGCCATATGATCAACACGCTTATTCATTCATTGGCGCGACCTCTGGCCCGCTGCAGGACATCGATCGTGAATTGGCAGCGCTAAAGGTCAGATATGTTCCCGATCTGGATCCGAAGGAATGGAGAATACACGCGACAGAGATGATGGACCCGAAGAAGAGGATTCTGAAATCTCCTTACAAGCACTTTGGATATTCAGATATCATGGACTTTTTTCACTCCTGCGCCGACATACTTCGCGCAAGAGAACCGTACTTGTGGAATGCTCACATTTTTGGATTTTTTAAAACGCCAAGTGACAGGAAATTCAGAGGTAAGGTTTTGAAAGAGGCAAAAATAACCTCTCACGTTGCGATTCTCTCTAATTTAATTTATGTAACAACCTCCCAATCTCTTCTTCCAGTATTTGCGATGGATGCTAGTAAACCTGTGACACGTTACCCCCACATCGAGGGTTGGTCTCACGATAGTTTTCTCGGGTCGAAGAATTTTTTAGCCCACGCCTTCCTCGCGCATGGTCAAGACATTCCTATCCCCTCGTTTTTACCGCCAGGAAGTCACCCTTGCCTCGAATTGGCTGATGTCCATGCGTTCTTTGCAGCACGAGCCGCTTTCTGCCGGGCTTTAGGGAAAGCGCCCGAATTACCCTTAGAGAAGTTTGGAAAATTCACTTATTTGGCAATGATCGATGGCAATCGAGTCGAGCCGGCTGGTCAGACAGGAATTGCCGATCGTTACATCCCGAAAATATCGTGAGTCACGATGCAGGCGCAACTTAGCGCCTTCTCGAAGGCTGTGTGATCCTAGGCCGCCGCCCCTGCATCTTCAAAGTGCGGCTTTCCGTATTGGATGGTGGCTCAAAAGATGGATAGCAACGGACACTGCTTGACATATTTTCGTCGGGTTCAGCCCGGCTTTTGTCAGGGAAACGCATATGCGGCGACAAAGCCGCGCATGGCGGTTTTCACGGGCGCCAAATCATCTAGATTGCCTTTCTGGATTGATCTGGCACGTATCGCGAAGAGGACAGTGCATGATGGTTGGCCGAACGCTTCTCAAGCCGTTGCTGGCGGCAGCGCTTCTGGTGGCGGGATTGCAGGTGACCAATGCCGACGAATGGCGCACCACCTCATCGCTGATCGGCAAGTCCAAATACGGCGACAATTTCCAGCACTATGATTACGTCAATCCAAACGCGCCCAAGGGCGGCACGCTGAATTCGGTGGTTCTCGGCACGTTCGACAGCTTCAACCCTTACATCGTGCAGGGTTCGCCTGCCGCGGGCCTCGTCGGGTTCGGCGGCGGCCTGCTCTACGACACGCTGATGGAGCAAGCGACCGACGAAGGCAGTACCAGCCACCCGCTGGTCGCAGACGCATACAAATATCCGGCCGACTATTCCTCTGCCACCTACCGGCTCGATCCTCGCGCGAAATGGCATGACGGCCAGCCGATCACCGTCGACGATGTGATCTGGTCCTTCCAGGTGCTGAAGGCGAACAGCCCGATGTACAGCCGCTATTTCGAGAACGTCACGGATGCCGTGGCCGTCTCCAATCGTGAAGTCGAGTTTCATTTCAGCCAGAAAGGCAATCGCGAGCTGCCGAAGATCCTCGGCGACCTCGCCGTGCTGCCGAAACATTGGTGGGAAGGCACCGACGCCAATGGCAAGAAGCGTGACGTCACCCGACCCACGCTGGAGCCGCCGCTGGGCTCCGCCGCCTACAAGATCGCCAGCTTCAAGCCCGGTTCGGAAATCGTCTGGCAGCGCGTGCCGGACTATTGGGGCGCCAAGCTGCCGGTGAAGATCGGCCGCGAGAATTTCGACACAGAGCGTTTCACTTACATCCTTGATGACAATGCCGCCTGGCAGGCCTTCACCAAGGGCGGGCTTGACGACATCAAGCCGGAAAACAGCTCGAAGCGCTGGAAGACATTCTATGATTTCCCGGCAGTGAAGGCCGGCGATGTCATCAAGCAGGAATTCAAGACCACCTCGCCGGAGCCGATGCAGGCTTTCATGCTCAACCAGAGGCGCCCACAGTTCCAGGACCGCCTGGTGCGCGCCGCGCTGCTCTATCCCTTCGACTTCGAGACAATGAACCGGACGCTGTTCTACGGCTTCAACACCCGCACCAGCAGCTATTTCCAAGGCACTGAACTGGCCTCCAGCGGTTTGCCGCAAGGCAAGGAGCTGGAAATTCTGGAACAGTATCGCGACAAGCTGCCGCCCGAGCTGTTCACCCAGGAATTCAAGCTGCCGGTCTACGATTCGCCGCAGGCCGAACGCAAATATTTGAAGCAAGCCGTTGATCTGTTCGCCAAGGCCGGGTGGGTGATCAAGGGCGGCAAGATGGTCAACGCCAAGAACGGCGAGCCGTTCAAACTCGAGATCCTCGGTTGGAACGACACCGACCAGGTCATCTCCAGCCCTTATATCGCCAATCTGCGCAAGATCGGCGTCGACGCCACGTTGCGCATCATCGACCAGACCCAATATGTCAACCGGGTCAACAACTTCGACTACGACGTCATTATCGGGCAGCTCGGCCAGTCGGAATCGCCGGGGAATGAGCAGCGCGACTTCTGGAGCTCCAAGGCCGCCGACAGGCCGGGGTCGCGCAACTACGCCGGCATCAAGAATCCGGTCGTCGATGCCCTGGTCGACCGCATCATCTTCGCAACCGACCGTGAGGATCTGGTTGCCGCCACCCATGCGCTCGACCGGGTGCTGTTGTGGAATTACTACGTCGTGCCACAGTATTATCGAGCCGTGGTCTGGCTGGCTTACTGGAACAAATTCGGCATTCCGGCCAAACAACCGAGCTATATCGGCGCCGACCAGAATTCCTGGTGGATCGATCCGGAAAAGGAAAAGGCGCTCGCCGCGAAGTACAAGGGCAGCAATTGATGGCGGCCCTGCCCCGCCGCGATTTCCTGGCCCTGGGCGCCGCCGCCGCGGCGGCCGCCTTGCTGCCGGGCAAGGCCTTCGCGGAGATCCCAGCCGGCACCAAGTTGCACGGCCTGTCGGCCTTCGGCGATCTCAAATACAGAGCGGACTTCGCGCATTTCGACTATGTCAATGTCGATGCCCCGATTGGCGGGATTTTCAATTTCTCGCCGCCTAACTGGGGCTACAACCAGGATACGCAGACCTTCAACACGCTGAATTCCTTCACCGACAAGGGCGATGCGCCGCCGCGCATGGAGATGTGTTTCGACGCACTGATGGTGCGTGCGCTCGATGAGCCCGACGCCGTCTATGGGCAGATCGCCGATGGCGTAACGTTGTCGGATGACCGCAACAGCTTCACCTTCTCGCTTCGCCCCGAAGCCCGTTTCCATGACGGTTCGCCGCTGACGGCGCAGGACGCGGCCTTCACCTTCAAACTCTACAAGGAGAAGGGTCACCCCGACCTGTCGCTGTCGCTGACGCATCTGGTCGATGCCGTCGCCGAAGACGATCGCACGCTGCGGCTTACCTTCTCCGGCAAGCAATCCGCCCGCACCGTGCTCAATGTCGTGGTGTTCCCGATCCTGTCGAAGGCCTTCTACATGGCCAATCCATTCGACTCTTCGCAGTTGAACCCGCCGCTCGGCTCCGCTGCCTACAAGGTCGGGCGCTTCTCGGCCGGTGCATGGATCGAATATGACCGCGTCGCCGACTATTGGGGCCGTGATCTTCCGGTCAATCGCGGCCAGAACAATTTCGACCGTATCCGCATCGAGTTTTACCAGAACCGCATGGCCGGCTTCGAATCCTTCAAGAAGGGAGAAATCACTTACCGAGAGGAGTTCACTTCGCGCGTCTGGGCAACCGCCTACGACTTTCCCGCTTTTACCACCGGCAAGGTGGTCAAGCACGAATTCCCGGCCGAGAAGCAGCCGACCATGCAGGGAACGGCGGTCAACCAGCGACGCGAGCAGTTTCGCGACGCGCGCGTGCGCCAAGCGATCGCGCTCTGCTTCGACTTCGAATGGACGCGGCGCAATTTCTTCTATGGCTCCTACGAACGTTCGCATTCCTGCTTCGAAAAGTCGGACTTTCTCGCCGAAGGACTGCCGTCGCCGCAAGAACTGGCCCTGCTGGAGCCGCTGCGAAGCCAGCTTCCGGCGGAGGTCTTCGGCGAAGCCGTAACCCAGCCCGCATCGGACGGCTCCGGACGCGACCGCAAGCTGCTTGGCCAGGCGGCGAAGCTTCTCAACGCAGCCGGCTGGAAACGCTCGGGCGATTTTGTCGTCAACGACAAGGGCGGCAGGCTTTCAGCCGAGTTCATGGTCGACGACGACACCTTCGTGCAGGTTTATTCGCCCTGGGTCGCCAACATGAAGGCGATCGGTATCGACGCCACGATCCGGCTGGTCGATCCGGCGCAATACCAGTCCAGGCAGGCGACGTTCGATTTCGATCTGCTGTCGGCCGCTTTCTCGTTCAGCGCGACGCCGACGCGGGACGATCTCGAAGTCTTCTTCCATTCCGGAACCGCCAAGCTCTCCGGCTCGCGCAATTTGCCGGGCATTTCGAGCCCGGCGATCGACGCGCTGATCGACGCCGTGGGTGCCGCAAAGGATCGCGAAACCTTGACCGTGGCGATGCGTGCGCTCGACCGGGTCTTGCGTGCGCGGCGCGATTGGATTCCAAGTTGGTTCCTGGCGAATCACCGAAGCGCCTATTGGGACATGTTCGGCTTCCCCGAACAAAAACCCGATTTCGGCTTTCCGGTCGAGGCGCTGTGGTGGTTCGAGAAGGGCAAGGCGGCAAAAATTGGCAAAGGCTAAGATGTTCGCCCAACGAGGGCAGAAAGCCTGATGGGCGCCTACATCCTGCGCCGCATCCTTCTGATGATCCCGACGCTGTTCGGAATCATGGCGATATCGTTCGCGGTCATCCAGTTCGCGCCGGGCGGCCCGGTCGAGCAGGTCATCGCCAAGCTGACCAACCAGGGCGGCAGCGATCGCCTCGGTGGCGGCGGCGGTGGCGACGCGGGGGGTTCCAATCTCGATGTCGCCGGTGACGTCGGCTCGAAATATCGCGGCGCGCAAGGGCTCGATCCGGAATTCATCAAGAAGCTGGAGAAGCAGTTCGGCTTCGACAAGCCGCCGCTGGAGCGCTTCGGCCTCATGCTGTGGAATTATATCCGGTTCGATTTCGGCGACAGCTATTTCCGCGACATTTCGGTGCTCAACCTGATCCTGGAAAAGATGCCGGTGTCGATCTCGATCGGCCTGTGGATCACGCTTCTGTCATACCTGATCTCGATCCCGCTCGGCATCCGCAAGGCGGTGAAGGACGGCAGCCCCTTCGACATCTGGACCAGCGGCGTCGTCATCGTTGGCTATGCCATTCCGGGTTTCCTGTTCGGCATCATGCTGATGGTGCTGTTTGCCGGCGGCTCGTTCTGGGACTGGTTTCCGCTGCGCGGCATCGTCTCGGACAATTGGGACCAGTTGTCATGGCCGGCCAAGATCGCGGACTATCTCTGGCACATGACCTTGCCGCTGACGGCGCTGGTGCTGTCGGCCTTCGCCACGACGACGCTGCTGACCAAGAATTCCTTCCTAGAGGAAATCCGCAAGCAGTATGTGGTGACGGCGCGCGCCAAGGGCCTCTCGGAACGGCAGGTGCTCTATGGCCATGTCTTCCGCAACGCCATGCTGATCGTCATCGCCGGTTTCCCCGGCGCCTTCATCTCGGCCTTCTTCACGGGTTCGTTGCTGATCGAAAACATTTTCTCGCTCGATGGGCTCGGCCTGCTCGGCTTCCGCTCGGTGGTCGAACGCGACTATCCCGTGGTGTTCGCCAACCTCTACATCTTCTCGCTTCTCGGCCTGTTCGTCGGTTTGCTGTCCGACCTCATCTACACCTGGGTCGATCCGCGCATCGATTTCGAGCGGAGAGACGTCTGATGTCGGAGGCAAGTGTTACCGCCGGGGTTGTGCCGGAGCGGATGCCGCGGCCGTTTCTGTCGCCGCTCAACAAGCGCCGGCTGCAGAACTTCAGAGCGAACCGGCGCGGCTACTGGTCGCTGTGCATCTTCCTTGTGCTGTTCGTGCTGTCGCTGTTCGCCGAATTCATCGCCAACGACAAGCCGATCATCGCCTCCTACAAGGGCGAGATCCTGTTTCCGGTGCTGGTCGCCTACCCTGAGGAAAAGTTCGGCGGCTTCTACGCCGTCACCGAGTATCGCGACCCGGTCATCCAGGACGAGATCAACGCCAATGGCTGGATGATCTGGCCGCCGGTGCGCTACTCCTACCAGACAGTCAACAACGCCATCCCGGAAGCCGCACCCGCCAAGCCGTCATGGCAGTATGACGCCAAGACGCGCTGCAACCAGTATCCGCAAGGGGCTGATGATCCGGCCTGCAATGTCGGCAACTGGAATTGGCTCGGCACCGACGACCAGGCGCGCGACGTGCTCGCGCGCGTCATCTACGGCTTCCGAATTTCGGTGCTGTTCGGCTTGATTCTCACGGCCGGCTCAGCATTGATCGGCGTCGCTGCCGGCGCCGTGCAGGGCTATTTCGGCGGCTGGACCGATCTCCTGTTCCAGCGCTTCATCGAGATCTGGTCGGCGATCCCGGTGCTCTATCTCCTGCTCATCATCGCCGCCATCCTGCCGCCGGGCTTCTTCATCCTGCTCGGCCTGATGCTTCTGTTTTCCTGGGTGGCGCTGGTCGGCGTGGTGCGGGCCGAATTCCTGCGCGCCCGCAACTTCGAATATGTCAACGCGGCCCGGGCGCTCGGCGTGCCCAACCGCACCATCATGTTCCGGCACCTCCTGCCCAACGCCATGGTGGCGACATTGACCTTCATGCCCTTCCTGCTCAGCGGCTCGATCTCGACGCTGACGTCGCTCGACTATCTCGGCTTTGGACTGCCGCCCGGCTCCGCCTCGCTCGGCGAACTGCTCAAGCAGGCGCAGCGCAACCTCAACGCGCCTTGGCTCGGCATTTCCGGCTTCATCGTCATCTCGCTGATGCTGTCGCTGCTGGTCTTCGTCGGCGAGGCGACGCGCGACGCCTTCGACCCGCGCAAGACGTTCAGATGACAACGATGCGGACCGGCATTCAGCATGATATATTCCCAGTGCGGCAGCTTGAGCGAAATGAGCGTGCGAATAAATTGTCGAAACGACTGATGGCCGCGGTCAGTGACGGGTCACAAACGGCAGTTCCGCATGTCGTACCCCACGGAAGGACAGAGTTGTGAATAAGGTCATCCTTGAGCATTACCCTGCATCCAAACTCCCGGATGAACTGCGAGAGGGTATTGCTTTAACTGCCTCGGTTAAGGTGACGGTGGAAGAGGAAGCCAAGCGGCCTCTCGGCCACAAACAATTGCTTGAACTTATGCGGAATGCGCAGGCCAACGCGTCGGGAACAAGTCTCGAAGAGGCTGTTGCGCGTGTTCGTGCCCTCCGCGATGAGTGGGAGGATTGATGGCCGCCTTCCGGCTCTACGTCGATACGAACATTTTCATCTACGCTTTCGAAAACAACGATGCTCTGGCAAAAAAACTGCTTCAGCTCATTTCACTGAACGAGGGCAGAAAGCAGCCTTTCCTCGCGACAAGCGAACTCGTGCTGGCAGAGTTGATGGTTGACCCTCTGAAAAAGAGCAATGAGCCGCTTGTTGAGCTCTATGACAATATCTCGATTGGTAATGCGTTTGTCTCGATTGGAACGGTAACTCGCGAAGTTCTCTGGCACGCAGCACAGCTTCGCTCGCAATTCATTTCTCTTAGGCTGCCGGATGCTATTCATCTTTCGACGGCGATGCATTTCGGATGCACACAATTTCTGACTGCCGATATCAGACTGAAGGATGCCTATTCTGTCACGCCAAATCGGCTTGTCCCTCCCCAACTGACAGCGCAAATTTCGATCATACGACCGGAGATTTCTGCCCTTGATAAAGTCATAGCGGAAGTTGATACATGACTGCTTCTTTGCTCTCCGTTGGCGACCTCAGCGTCGCTTTTGCGCAAGGCGGACAGCAGTCGCTGGCCGTCGATCACATCTCCTTCGACATCGCCAAGGGCGAGACGGTGGCGCTGGTCGGCGAATCCGGCTCCGGCAAATCCGTCTCGGCGCTGTCTGTGCTGAAGCTCCTGCCTTATCCCAGCGCCAGCCACCCCTCGGGAAAGATCCTGTTCCAGGGCGCCGACCTGCTGGCCATGAGCGAGAGGCAATTGCGCCAGGTGCGCGGCAACAAGATCACCATGATCTTCCAGGAGCCGATGACCTCGCTCAATCCGCTGCATACGATCGAGCAGCAGATCGTCGAAATCCTGAAGCTGCATCAAGGCATGGCCGACCGCCCGGCCAAGGCGCGCACTTTGGCCCTGCTCAACGAGGTCGGCATCCGCGATCCGCAGAAGCGCCTCGATGCCTATCCGCATCAGCTCTCCGGCGGTCAGCGCCAGCGGGTCATGATCGCCATGGCGCTGGCCAACGAACCGGAACTCCTGATCGCGGACGAGCCGACGACGGCGCTCGACGTCACGGTGCAAGCGCAGATCCTCGAACTGCTCGCCGGCCTGAAGAGCCGCAAGGGCATGTCGATGCTGTTCATCACCCACGACCTCGGCATCGTGCGCAAGATCGCCGACAGGGTCTGCGTGATGACCAAGGGCCAGATCGTCGAGACCGGACCGACCAAGGACATTTTCGCCAACCCGCAGCACGCCTATACGCGGCACCTGCTGGCCGCCGAACCGAAAGGCAAGCCACCCGCCGCCAACGCCGCGGCCAAGCCGGTCATGACCGGCAAGGACATAAAGGTCTGGTTTCCGATCAAGCAGGGGTTCTTCCGCCGCACCGTCGACAATGTGAAGGCGGTCGACGGCATCGATGTCACCGTGCGCGCCGGCCAGACGCTTGGCGTCGTCGGCGAATCCGGTTCGGGCAAGACGACGCTCGGCCTGGCGCTGGCGCGCATGATTTCGTCGACCGGAGCCATCCAGTTCAACGGGCGCGACATCAACCAGCTGTCCTTCAACGCCATGCGGCCGCTGCGGCGTGAATTGCAGATCGTCTTCCAGGATCCGTTCGGCTCGCTCAGCCCGCGCATGTCGATCGCCGAGATCATCGAGGAGGGCCTGAAGATCCACGAACCGAAGCTGTCGCCCGACCAGCGCGACGACAAGGTGGCCGCCGTGCTGAAGGAGGTCGGCCTCGATCCGGCGACACGCAACCGCTACCCGCACGAGTTTTCCGGCGGTCAGCGCCAGCGCGTCGCCATTGCGCGCGCCATGGTGCTCAATCCGCGCTTCGTCATGCTGGACGAGCCGACATCGGCGCTCGACATGAGCGTGCAGGCGCAGGTCGTCGACCTCCTGCGCAGCTTGCAGGCCAAACACGACCTCGCCTATCTCTTCATCAGCCACGACCTCAAGGTCATCCGGGCGCTTGCCAACGACGTCATCGTCATGCGCAACGGCCAAATCGTCGAATCCGGGCCTTCCCAGCAAATTTTTGAAAATCCGCAAACCGACTATACTCGCGCACTGATCTCGGCCGCCTTCAAGATCGAGACGGCGCCGGTCGGCATCGTCAGCGAGTGACTTGCACCAAGGGACTTGAAAATACCGCGATGGAAAAAGGCCGTATCCTGCTTGCCGTCACCGGCTTTCATCCGCAGCGCTGGCGCGACCTGTTGTCGGTCGAGCGCGAGGTGGTGCTGGAGCCGGACGGCGCCACGGATCCGTCGATCACCTATGCCGTGGTGTGGAAGCAGAAGCCGAACCTGTTGTCGTCGCTGCCAAATCTGCGCGCCATCTTCTCGATCGGCGCCGGCGTCGACCATATCTTCGCCGACCCCGGTCTGCCGGACGTCCCGATCGTCAAGGTCGTCGCCGAAAACCTCACGCAGTACATGACGGAATACGTCGTCTGGCGGGTGCTCGACCACCATCGCCAAGGCATGCTCTACCGGTCGCAACAGGCGAAGAAAACCTGGCACGACCCGCCGCAAAGGCCGGCAGGCGACATCTCGGTCGGCATTATGGGCCTCGGCAATCTCGGCCGCGCCGCCGCCTCGGTGCTTTTGTCGCTCGGCTTCGCCGTCAATGGCTGGTCGCGCAGCGAGCGGCCGATGGACGGGGTTGCGACCTATTCAGGCGAGGCCGGGCTGATCCCGTTCCTCAATGCCACCGATATACTGGTGGTGCTTCTGCCGCTGACGCCGGACACCCGAGGCATCGTCAACTACAGCGTGCTGAAGGAATTGAGGAAGCGCAACGGTCTCGGCGGCTCGGTGCTGATCAATGCCGGCCGCGGCCGGCTGCAGAAGGACGCCGACATCGTGCGGGCGCTGGACGACGGCACGCTGAAGGAAGCGAGCCTCGACGTGTTCGAGGTCGAGCCGCTGCCGAAGACCAGCCGGCTGTGGAGCCATCCAAAAGTGTTCGTGACGCCGCACGCCGCGGCGACCTCCGATCCTGTGCACCTGGCGCCGATCATGCTGCGCCAGATGGACGCTTTCGAGCGCGGCGAAAAGCTCGACAATCTGGTGGACCGGAAGGCGGAATATTAGCTCGGGCAAGTCTCCCTTACGTGCGTTTCGACGCGCGCCGCGTATAGTATAGGACTGCCATTCTGAACCGCTGCATCCTTCGTCTGATGTCGCGGCATGGATCCTAGGGTCTGCGCCGCGACGCCTGCCGGAGAATGCAGCGGATGGTCGGCGCTGCGGTAGGTTGAGGCGTGTCTACATGACCGCGAGCCAGAAACGCGGCACTATCTCATAAAATGCAATGCTCCGAGATGCCACGATCCCTCAGAGTTGATGACGACGCACCCGGTCTTCAGCCAGGCAGCGCCAGTTTTTTCTGCTTGTCCGGCTTGCCGCAATCGCGGCGCTCGATCGACCGGTTCATGGCATCGATCTCGCCGGTTGCCTTGTCGCTGTCGCGCTTGGCCTTGGAACGCAGGTCGGGCGTGAACGGGCCGAAGCCCATCGCGGGATTGGAGAAGGTCGGCTTTGCGGTCGTCGGAAGGCTGTATTGCTGCGCCATCCCGTTGCGTTGCGCCAGCAACTGATCGCATGGCACGCTGTCATATTGCAGGGAGGATTCTATGTTGGCGTCCTGCCGCTCGGACATCGAATTGCCCACGCAGCCGGCGGTTGCCAGGCAAGATGCCAAGATCATCATATTCCAGCGCATCCGATATGCTCCTCCTGATATCCCGCCCTGCCGCGACCAGATCGCAAATATCAGTCGCGCACGCAAATCGGACTTTTTCAAAGCACGGATTTCGGTCGGACCGAAGAAGATCGACGCCTCAAGCCGCCGGCAGCTTGATCGCCACGACGGCCAGCCCTTTGACGGGCTCTCGGCGATCGAGCCGGATTGTCGTCGGCTCCAACGACAGGATCGAAAGGCCATTGACCGCAAGAACGCGCCGGACATAGGACCGCGAATGAGCGTAGCGCCGTGACGGCTGCAACGCGAACTCGCCGCCATCCGCCAGGCTCTCGACGGAGAAGGCAAACAGGCCACCATCGGCTAGCATGCCGGCCACCGTCCCCATCAGGCCTTCGAGCGCGCCGACATAGATGACGACATCGGCGGCGGTCACCAGATCGGCCTTGCCGCCTGAATAGGACAATTCCTGCAAATCCACCTTGGTGAGCGCGTCATAGACGCCTTTTGCCCGCGCTTTCTTCAACATCCCAGTGGAGATATCGAACCCCTCCAGCCGATCGACGATCGGCCGCAACCTCTCGCCCATCAGCCCGGTGCCGCAGCCGAGATCGAGCGCCAGGCCGAAGCGGCCCGGCCTTGCCTTGCGGATGGCCTGTTCAAGAGCTTCGGGCAACCGGTAGTCGAGCTTGCCGACCAGCGCCGCATCGAATGTTTCGGCATAATGGTCGAACAGGGCTTCGACAAAAGCACCGGGTGGCGCCGAGGCGGCCGGTCCCTTGCCGATCAACTGCAACTTGAGTGCGGCGCCCTGACGGTCCGATGGATCGAGCTTCAGCGACATCGTCCAGGCCTGTGCCGCGAGATCGAGCCTGCAGGCCGTTTCCTGCATCTCGCCAAGGCGAAACCAGCCCATGGCCCATTGCGGCGCCAGTTCCAGCGCACCGAGCAACAGTTCGGCCGCTTGCGCATGGTCGCCGGACGCATGAAGCATCTCGGCATAATCGGCGCGCCGATCGGCGTTCAAATCGCCCGCAGAGGTCTGGAGCGGTTTCATGGCGATGGATCCCGCCTGCAACTGAAGCCGGCGCGCGTATATGCTGGAGTCAGCAGTGACTTACAACAGGCTTCCCGCGACGGAATTATATCTTATCTTGGGGCGATGCGCGCCCGCGACCTGCTTCACCCCCGGCCCGAGGGCCTTTACTGCCCGCCGGGCGATTTCTTCATCGATCCAGTGCGGCCGGTGAACCGGGCGCTGATCACGCACGGCCATTCCGACCATGCGCGCTCCGGCCACCGCTCGGTGCTGGCGACGCAGCAGACGCTCGACATCATGGGGCTGCGTTATGGCGAGGGTTTCGCCGATACAACGCAAGCGGCCGGGCTCGGCGAGACGATTGCCCTCGACGGCGTCACCGTCAGCTTCCATCCGGCCGGGCATGTGCTGGGCTCGGCGCAGATCGCCGTCGAGCACCAGGGTACACGGATCGTCGCCTCCGGCGACTACAAGCGGCAGAAGGATGCGACCTGCGCGCCGTTCGAGCCGATTCGCTGCGACGTGTTCATCACCGAAGCGACGTTCGGCCTGCCGGTATTTCGCCACCCACCCGACACGGAAGAGATCGCACGCTTGCTGAAATCGGCGGCGCAGTTTCCCGAACGCTCGCATCTGGTTGGCGCCTATGCGCTGGGCAAGGCGCAACGGGTGATGCGGCTGCTGCGCGACGCCGGCCATGACCGGCCGATCTACATCCATGGCGCTCTGGCCAAGCTCAGCGAGTATTACCAGAGCCAGGGCATCGACCTGGGCATGCTCGAACCGGCGACGGTGGAGGGCGGCGGCAAGGACGATTTCGCAGGCGCCATCGTCATCGGCCCGCCATCGGCCTTCGCGGACCGCTGGGCGCGGCGTTTTCCCGATCCGATCTCGTGCTTCGCGTCAGGCTGGATGCGCATCCGCCAGCGCGCCAAGCAAGGCGGCGTCGAACTGCCGCTGATCATCTCGGACCACGCCGACTGGGACGAACTGACCGCCACCATCAAGGAGACCGGAGCCGAGGAGATCTGGGTAACGCACGGCCGCGAGGAAGCACTGGTGCGCTGGTGCGAACTGGAAGGCATTGCCGCGCGCCCGCTGCATCTGGTGGGGTATGAGGACGAGGGCGATTGATGGCACGCAAACCTCTATTGTTGGCGAGCCGCATCCTATCATGAACCGCTTCGCCGAACTTCTCGACCGCTTGGTGCTGACGCCGTCGCGCAACGGCAAACTGACCTTGCTGACCGACTATTTCCGCAGCGTCGAGGATCCCGATCGCGGGCTGGCGCTGGCGGCCATTACCGGGGATCTCAACATAGCCGCGGTCAAGCCGGCGATGCTGCGCATCCTGGTCACCGAGCGCATGGATCCGGTGCTGTTCGGCTATTCCTACGATTATGTCGGCGATCTCGCCGAGACGGTGTCGCTGGTCTGGCCGCAGGAACCGGGAAATATCCCGAACCGCGAGCCGACGCTGGCCGAGGTGGTGGCGAAGCTGCAGGCGGCGAGCCGCTCCGACGGGCCAAAGGTGCTGGCGCGATTGCTCGACAGCGCCAGCATCTCGGCGCGTTTCGCCATCATCAAGCTGGTGACCGGCGGCTTGCGCATCGGCGTCTCGGCGCGGCTGGCCAAGCAGGCGCTGGCCGATCTCGGCAAGGTGGACGTCACCGAGATCGAGGAACTGTGGCACGGGCTGACGCCGCCCTATACGGCGCTGTTCGCCTGGCTGGAAGGCAAGGCGGGCAAGCCGGAGCGCACGGCGCTGGCGCTGTTCCGGCCGGTTATGCTGTCCAACCCGGTCGGCGACAACGACCTCGAAAAACTCGACCCGGCCGATTATGCGGCCGAATGGAAATGGGACGGCATCCGCGTCCAGGCGGTGTCGGAAGGCGGCGTCCGCCGGCTCTATTCGCGCACCGGCGACGACGTTTCCGGTGCTTTTCCCGATCTCGCCGAGGCGATGGATTTTTCCGCGACGCTGGACGGCGAACTGCTGGTCGGCGATCCCCGCGAGGCCACGGGAACCTTCTCGGACCTGCAGCAGCGTCTGAACCGCAAGACGGTGACACTGAGGATGCAGCAGCAATTCCCGGCCTTCATGCGCTGCTACGATTTGCTGCAGATCGGCAACGAGGATTTGCGCGCGCTGCCGTTTCGCGAGCGGCGCGGCCGTCTCGAAATCTTCGTGCAGACGCTCGACCCGAGCCGCTTCGATCTGTCGCCGTTCGTCGACTTCACGGATTGGCAGGCGCTGGAGGATCTGCGCCGGGCGCCGCCGCACCCGATCATCGAAGGCGTGATGCTGAAGCGCTGGGATTCGCCCTATGTCGCCGGCCGGCCGAAAGGCCCGTGGTTCAAATGGAAACGCGACCCGCACACGGTGGATGCGGTGCTGATGTATGCGCAGCGCGGCCACGGCAAGCGCTCCAGCTTCTACTCGGATTATACGTTCGGCGTCTGGTCCGGCGCGGTGGGCGAGGAGGAGCTGGTGCCGGTCGGCAAGGCCTATTTCGGCTTCACCGACGAGGAGTTGAGGCAGATCGACAAATATGTCCGCGACAACACGATCGAGCGCTTCGGACCGGTGCGCTCGGTGCGCGCCGACCGCGACAACGGCCTGGTGCTGGAAGTCGCCTTCGAGGGGCTCAACCGTTCGACCCGGCACAAATCCGGCGTCGCCATGCGCTTTCCCCGCATCTCGCGGCTGCGCTGGGACAAGCCCGCCAATGAGGCCGACCGCATCGAAACGCTGCAGGCACTGCTCGATCGCTGATCATGTCGCCCGGATTCGTTCCGGAACAACGTCATGCAAGAGACAAGGTCACCTTGCCCCACGCCGGATATTTTTACGGCTCGATCGAGACGCGGATTTCGTAGATGTCGACGGCCTTGCCTTGCTTGTCGAAATCGGAATTGACGGCGATCGTTCCGGCCGAGCCCGGACGCTTGCCGGGAAATTTCACGTCGAACAGATATTCGTTGCGCTGCTGGCCGACCGCGTAGCGCTTGCGGCCGCAGTCGCCAAGCTCGCCGAAATTGCAGTCGACGGAAATCTGCGTGTCCTTGCCGTCCTCGGCGCGGGCGACGATGTCGAACACGGCGTGCTTGCCGGCGAGCTTCTCCAGCACGCCTTGTCCGACGTCGAAACTGATCGCCGAACCGGAAGCGCCCGAGCGAATGCGCAGGAACGGCCCGGTGTCATCCTTCATCGCCTCGGCCTTGGCATCCGACGGAGCGCTGACATGCGTCGGGTCGGTCGGTGAAAAGACATTGATCCAGTCGCGCGACTGCTCCTCCGCCCCGGGCTTGACCGGCGCGTTGGCTCCGTCAGCCGGCGTGAAATCATCATCCTCGACGGTCGGCGGCGCTTGCGGCGGAGCGGTATCGAGCTGCGCCGCCGTCTTGAACACGCCGGTCTGCATGGCGAAGAACAGGCCGATGCCGACTGCCGCGAGCAACGTCACGGTCAGGAAGATGGTCGTCAGCGGCAGACGGCGTCCTCGAATGCGACGCTCATCGCGATCCGGCGCCACTTCCGCCGCGGCGGACGAATCGGGAGCGGAGACGTCGATAGCCGGCCCGCCAGGAAGGGCAGCGTCCGGCATGATGTCGGGAACGACCGGCAGAATGCGCGAACGCGGCGCATCGGCGGCGGATTGCACGGGCCCATCGACAGCGACGGCGGGCGATGGCACCTTCGTGCCGATCTCGACGGCGGGCGCTGCATCAGCCGCGGGTTCGGCCGCCGGTACGTCGACCCGGGGGCCGGCGTCGGCCACCGCCGGCAGGAACTCGGATTCGATTTCAGTGATCTTGGCCTGTATGGCCTTGCGCCGCTTGATGGCGACTTCCACGGTCACCCCGGGATTGGCCTGGAGCGCACGGTCGAGCGCGGCGAAAGCCGATCGATAGACCTTCTCGCGGAACGGACGGTCCTCGGCGTTGCCTCTTTCCAAGGCGTTCCGGATCGCTTTTTCGATCGCGTCCAAGCGGGATCCCTCTTTGCGTTGCTCCAAGCTTGCCACGATGGTTAGCCGCAGGCGACCGATCAATCAACGGGCGACGGTCAGCATTTTGCCTTGTCCAGGTGTCGAAAGTCCATTCCGGCGATGTACGGCAGGCAAAAGCGGCAGTTTCGCCTGTCGTCACCTGCGAGCAGGCGCATGTCGGCCCAGGCGCCGCCCTCACGACCGAGCGGCGACGGATACCGCGGCCGATTTCCACGACGGGAGGAGCCGCCGCACGATTTGCCAAGTCGCATCTTGAATTCGCGGCCGGTTGCGTCTATCACCCAGCCCATCTTGGAGGCCTTGGCCTTCCTGGCCGCTTTAGCTCAGTTGGTAGAGCACCGCATTCGTAATGCGGGGGTCGCGTGTTCGAGTCACGCAAGCGGCACCACTTTCCCCGTTCACAGCCCTCCATTGTTGACCGCGAAGGGCTTGAAACCATCTGCGCTCATCTGCGCCTGCCACAAGGGCAATCCACTTTCCGCAGCGAAATCTGCATCCTCCGCGTAGATTGGCTCGCCTCTTCTCACCAACCGTCGAAGCAAATCCGCATCTTCGTTGGCATGATATCGAAAGGCATTTCGGATGTCGTATCCATGCCCGGCCTGGGACAGGGAAAACCCGCTGACTACAACAGGGGCGAAACCGGCGAAACGCGCCAGCACGATCGCGAAGGCTCCGGTGGAGATTTTCCGGTGCCAGCCGCGGGACACATGATATTTGCCGCTAAGCCGCCAGACGATGTTGGCAAGCTGCCATTTGGTAAGCGCCTGCAAGGTGTCATAACGGTAATTGAAGGTGCGACAACCGGCTTTCAGCTTGTCCTCGACGTCCGGCCAAACCGGGACGATCAGATGCTTTGCCTGCCGCCCTTTTAACAAATCACGCTTGTAGAAGTCCTGCTCGCTCCTGCCGACTAAAATGCCGCGGCGGATCAGGGCGATATCAGGAACGGAGAGGCCGAAGGTTTCCGCCAAAAGCTGAGAAGCATTGACGGTCACAAGTGCCCAATCGGCATCATGTCCCTGCGGGAGGCGAAAATTCGGCGCCGATCCCATCACCAGGGCGGGGCCCGTGCCCCTGGGCAAGCGAAGAATTGGCTTTGGGAAGGTTGGCAAAAGATCCGAAAGCGCAGTTTTCATCCCGGAATCTGAACCGCCTGTTCCTCAAACGAGCGCAGAATGCTCTCTTCCCGGCTCCACAATTCGTCCCATTGCGTGGCGCCGGACCAGCCCGCAAACCAAGGACCGCCGAGCGTGTAGTGCGCCAGCGAGACATCGGCGGGGTCGAGTTCGGAAGCCGATGCCCCTACGAGGTAGTTCCATGCCAGCGGCAATTCCCCGATCTCATGGTCCTCAAGCCATTTGAACGCATGGAGGTCACGTCCGGGCCACGTATTAAGCATCTCGTTGGTCAGCCGTTTGTTGGCGGGATGATCCAGATTCCACAAAACGACCGACGACCAGTTTTTGCGGCGATAGAACGTCTGCGTTTGCCCGTCCATCTTGACCGCTTCGGATTCGCGCTGCTGGTGCTTGACCGCCATGATCGCGTAGGCGGGATCGAGCAGGTCGAGCAGCTTGGCTGGATCCTTCAGAAACAGGACGTCACAATCGCAGAACATGGCCCAGCCGCCTTGCCTCATGAACGGAACGGCAAAGCGCGATATGGCAAACTCGGTTGCCATCGGCGCCTCGGAAATCGGGCACCAGAGCTTGCCATCACGGACCTCAATCGGGCGGGTCATGATTCCTTGGGCGACAAGGTCTTTGAGCACGAGTGGCTGTATCTGCAACGGCGTGCTTGTCCGCCGGTAGGCGCTCCATCGCGCTACGTCTAGAACTCGGGATTCGCGCGGATCATACCCAATATAGATTGGTATCATGTGACAAATCTATAATCTGATGTGAATCCCTTTGAATTTAGCATGGCAGCACAGCAAGCGGAAGACCGGAAGTACATTGAACCAATTGAATGCCCGCAAGCGGCACCACTTCCTTCCGTTCCCACTATGGTTCCGGAATCCAAAGCGCTGCCTGGTACTGCGATCGCGATGCTGGCCGAGTGCATCCCCATTGTCGAGACGCTGGTTTGGTGGGAAACTCATTCTCGTCAGCATGGGAGGTCGAAATGCCCAACAGTTTCAACACCGGAGACGTCGTCAAGCTGAAGTCCGGAGGCCCGAAAATGACAGTGAGCGACGGTGCCGCCTCCGGCACGTATATGTGCCATTGGTTCAATCGCGAAGGCGATGTCTGGACCCCGCAGCATGCCGGCTTCAAGCCGGACCAGCTGATGGTGGCTGACCAATCGACGTAATTCCAACTCTTCGGCTGAGGATTTCGAACAGGACGCAAGCAGCGCCGGGGCGCTTCGTCGCGGCATGCGCGGCTCGTTGCGTGACGACTGAGCGTCACAAGGTCCGTCAGTCGGTTGCGTTCTCGTTGAGCGTCGCCACGGTCTTCAGCGCGCCGTCGAGCATATCGCCTTTCTCGTCCATCAGGGCCATCTCGCGCAAGCGGCGGAGCCATTCGGCGGCATCTTCGCGGCCCTTGAGCATGTCGAGTGCCGACAGAACCCGGTCGAATTTCGACTGGGCGCGGACGTGGGTGTCGCTGTAGCCCTTGATCAGCCGGCGGCAGTTGAGGATCTCGACAGCCAGCGCATAGTCCGCCGTCACATGGCTGAATGCCAACGCGTACCAGCGATCGAGATGGGCGACCTCGACCTCGTGGCGCAGCAGACGGCGACGCCAGCGGCGCAGGCCACCGATGAACCACAAGGCGGCAAAGCCGGCAAAGCTGTCGGTGCGGATGCGGCGGCCATGGTTGATGCGGCGGTCGAGAAAGGCGGCGAGCTTCGGCCGGTTCTCGATGTAACTGCCCAACCCTGCTGGCAAAGTCCCGCAGAATTCCTCGATGCGTGGGTGGAAATATTCGGTCACCTGCAGGATCGAGCCGTCCCTGACGCCAACCTCGCGGCGCACGCGCCTGTCGCGCGTCGAACGCGTCTTGAGATCGGCAACACGGATCATGTCGTCGTAGCACATGGCATTGGCCAGGTGCTTGGCGGCAGCGATCGACAGCGCATATCCACGATCCGCTCCGTCCAGCGCGACGGCCCTATCGAGCCGGTCGAGATATTCGCGCCCGTAGGCGATGTCCTGATAGTCGACGACTTTTTTCAGGCCCCTAAGCGCCATGTCGCGCACTGCCGCCGGCATCACATCGATGCGGGCGGCCAGGGCCTGCCAGCCTTGCAGCAGGGTTTGCGGGCCACTCACCTGTCCGGCGCCCAAGGCGGAGCCCACGATCGCGGGTTCAGCCGCCTTTGGCGCAGGTGTCGCGGTGCCGCGCGCGCGATCGTAGGCGGCGCCGAAGGCAGCGAGGCTGGCCTTCACGCCCCGGCCGCCGGCACCGATCGCCTGCTCGTAGCTTGCGCGGGTGAACGGCAGCGCGTCGGACCCGGCCAGCGCACCAAGCAGGCTGGCCGAGATCATCGAGCCATTGTCGGCGGCGATCTTTTCCATGTCGAAAGCGATGAAGCGCTTCGAGGCCGCTTCAGCCGTCGCGTGCACCTTGGACGACGAGGCCCTGCCGTCGCCAGGCTCGATCTTTTCCGACACGGCGGCGATGCGGTGGGACGAGGCGATCAGCGTCGTGCGCTCGGGGGTGACGAAGCCCCGGATAATGGCGCGGCCGGCTTCCATCAGTTCCGCCGCGATCAGGATGTCGACATCACCCTGCGAAGGCGACAGCGCGAAGACCGGCAGCCGGCCGGTGTCGCGGGCCATCTCGACATAGTAGATGGTGGCGCCGGTGCGCTGGGCGACGCCGGCGACAGAGGTCGATTGCGCGACAAAGCCATTGCGCTCGGCGACATCGGTGATCCAGTCGGCCAGCACGCCGCCGCCCTGGCCGCCGACCGCCAGCACGGCAAGCTTGATGACGCGTTCGTCATCCTGGGCGCCGGGGCGGGCGCGGAATGGCGGGACAGCGTCAAGCATCGGCGAAGATCAGGCGGCGGCTTTCGCGGCGACGCTGCAACAGGCCGATCGTGGCGCGGCGTGTCGTTTCGAGAAAGCGGTCCCAGCGGCTCGGATTGTGCACGACGTCGGCGCGATAGAAGGACGGGCACAGCACCGCCGCATCGGCGACCTCGCCGCAATTGCCGCAGCCGACGCAGCTCTGGTCGATACTCGCGACCGGATCGTCGCGCAGCGGATCGTCGAGCGACTTCACCGACAGCGACGGGCAACCGGACAGCCGCATGCAGGCATGGTCGCCGGTACAGATATCCTCATCGACGCCGAACTTCGGTTTGACCACGCGGGTCCCACCCTTGATCGCCTTGTCGACCAGCGGCTTTTCGCGGCGCTGGCGGTTGAGCATGCATTCGGACGAGGCGACGATGACCTTCGGACCCTTTTCCTCGGTCGTCAGCGCCTCGCGCAGCGTGTCCTGCATCTTGCCGACATCATAGGTGCGGTCGACATGGCGCAGCCATTTGACGCCCATGCCTTTCACCGCCTCGGTGATCGGGTGCTTCGTCGATTTGGTCTTGTTGCCCGCGCGCGACGACAGAATGTCCTGTCCGCCGGTGGCGGCCGAATAGAAATTGTCGACGATGACGATGACGCCGTCATTCTTGTTGAACACCGCATTGCCGATCGAGGAGGTCAGGCCGTTGTGCCAGAAGCCGCCATCGCCGACGAAGGAGATCGAGCGGCGCTTGGCGTCGGGCGAATTGAAGGCCGAGGCCGAGGCCGGGCCGAGCCCGTAGCCCATCGTGGTGGCGCCGAGCTCGAAGGGCGGCATGATCGAGAACAGATGGCAGCCTATGTCGGAGGCGATGTGGTGCTTGCCGAGTTCCTGTTCGACCAGTTTTGTCGCGGCAAAGATCGGCCGCTCCGGGCAGCCGATGCAGAAACCGGGCGGTCGTCCTGGAACGACATTGATCAGGTCGGCGGTGTCGACACCGTCGCCGACCTTGTTCGGCGCGCGCACCTCGCCGGGCAAGAGATGCGGCGCCTCTGCCCGCAGGAAGGCGCCGATGCCGTCGAGCATGACCTGGCCGGTGTATTCGCCGGCCATCGGCAGGTGCTCCTTGCCGACCAGCCTGGTGCCGCGGCCTGCCTTGTGCAGCATCGCGGCAAAGGCCTGCTCGATGTAGTTGGGCTGGCCTTCCTCGACCACGAGCACCGATTGCTTGCCCTCGCAGAAGGACAGGAATTCATCATCGATCAGAGGATAGACGGCGTTGAGCACATAGAGCGGTACATCCGTCTCGCCATAGGTATCGGCAAGGCCGAGCCGCTGCAGCGCGCGGATAACCGAATTGTACATGCCGCCCTGCATGACGATGCCGACCGAGCCGTGATCGGAACCGAAGATCTCGTTGATCTTGCGGCTCTTGATGAAATCCACCGCCGCCGGCCAGCGCTTCGCGACCTTCTCCTTCTCATGCAGGAAGGAGGCGGGCGGCAGCACGATGCGGCCGGTGTCGCGGCGCGGCGCCTCCAGCGCATCGGCCACCGTCATCGGCGGCCGCTTGTTGTCCTTGGCGATGAAATGTCCGTGCACGTGGCAGCAGCGGATGCGGACCTGCAGCATGACAGGCGTGTTGGAGGCCTCGGACAGCTCGAAACCATCCTCCACCGCCTTGACGATCGACGGCAGATTGGGGCGCGGGTCGAGCAGCCAGACCTGGCTCTTCATGGCGAAGGCATGGCTGCGCTCCTGCATGATCGAGGAGCCTTCGCCGTAATCCTCGCCGACGATGATCAGCGCGCCGCCGGTGACGCCGCCGGATGCCAGATTGGCAAGCGCGTCGGAGGCGACGTTGGTGCCGACCGTCGACTTGAAGGTTGCCGCACCGCGGATCGGGTAATGCACGGAGGCCGCCAGCATCGCGGTGGCGGTGGCTTCGGAAGCGCTGGCCTCGAAATGCACGCCGAGCTCACCCAGAATGTCCTGCGCGTCGGCCAGCACATCCATCAGATGGCTGATCGGCGCGCCCTGGTAGCCGCCGACATAGCCGACGCCGCATTGCAGCAGCGCCTTGGTGATGGCCAGGATGCCTTCGCCGGCAAACTCCTCGCCGGCGCCGAGCCTGAGCTTTTCGACTTCCTTGGCAAAAGACCGTTCGGCCATTTCTGGGTTCCTTCCGTTGCCGCCTGGCCCGTTATCGCCTGGCATTGGCGGCGCGTACGTCTAGATGTCGTGCTTGCGAATGTTCTTCAGCATCTTCAAAAGCGTAGCGATGAGTGCGGAATATTCGGCATCGTCGATATCGTCGAACATCGCCTCGAACGCGTCATGCATCGCCGGCCAGGCGCGCGCGAATTCGGCGCGGCCGTCGTCGGTCAGGAACACATGGCGGATACGGCTGTCGGTGACCCCTTGCTCGCGCCGGACGAGGCCCTGCCCTTCCAGCGTGTCGAGCGTGCGGCTCAGGGTCGACTGCTCGATCACCGTATAGACCGAGAGATCGTTGACGGTAATGCCGTCGCTGACCGACAGCACCGCCAGTGTGCGCACCTGCGGAATGGTCAGGCCCTGCTTGCGGAAATCGTCGCGCAAGGTGGCGTTGTAGCGGCCCATGATGCGGTTCATCAAATAGGGCGCGAATTGCTGCAGGCCGATCTGGCCTAGGGTCGAAATGCGCTGACGCTTTTGCCCGACCTTCTGTTCCATCACAGCCTCCCCGCCAGGAGAAAGCCGGAGCCGCCGCCGAGACCAGCCCCAGGGTGGGTCGAGGCGCCGATATGGTAGAGGCCTTTGATGGCCGTCTGATGATTGCGGCTGGTCTTGAACGGCCGCCACAGGAAGGACTGGTCGATGGTCGAGGACCCGCCATAGGGATCGCCACCGACCAGGTTGATGTTGATCGCTTCGAGATCGGCCGGCGAATAGGCGCGGCGCGCGATCACGCTGTCCTTGAAGCCGTCGACATGGCTGGCGAGGATCGCTTCGGCACGATCGGCATAGGCTTCGCGCAATGCGTCGCGCCATTGTCCGTCGGCCGGTGCCTTGAGCTTGCCGGCGGCATCGCCCTTGATGTGACGGGGCGCCTCGGGCAGTTGCAGCCACAGGATCGCCTTGCCCTGCGGGCAGCGCGACGGGTCGAGCGCATGCGGCTGGCCGACGCAGATGGTCGGCACCTCCGGCAGCATGCCACGCGCCGCCTCGTTGCAGGCCTTGGACACGCCATCCAGTCCAGGCGTCAGGTGCAGCAGTGCAATTTTGTCCAGTCCCTCGCCGCGCCATGAAGGCGGCTTGTCGAGGGCATAGTGGATCTGGAAATTGCCTTTGCCGTGGCGGTATTTCCGCGTCGCCTCGACATCGGCTTTGGGCGCATCCGCGCCGAGCAGCCGGCCGTAGAGCTGCGTCGGCGTGACCGAGCAGATGACGCTCTTCTTCGCATGCACCATTTCGCCCGAGGCCAGCCGCACGCCGGTGGCGCGGCCTCCTGCCTGGATGATGGAGGCAACGTCGGACTCGGTTGAGATGACGCCGCCGCGCTCGGTGATGAGTGCCTCGAAGGCCGACAGCAGGTTCTGCGCCCCGCCCTTGACGATCGGCGCGCCGGCCGCTTCCAGCGCGAAAGCGATGACCTTGGCTATCTGGCCGGAGAAAGCATCTTCCGGCCCAAGCCCGGCATGCAACACCCAGGGCGCCCACAGGGCGCGAACGGTTTCGGACTGGTAGGTGCTTTCCAGCCAGCTACGCGCCGGCACCAGCGCATCGCCAAGAAAGGCGGCAAGACCACGAGGGCCACGCCGCCAGGCATCACCGGCCAGCAGCCTGGCTGTCGGATAGGACCACAGGCTGCCGCCGAGCAGGCCGAACAGCAGCCCGGCGTTGCGCTCGATGCTGCCGACATCGTCCGCGTGACGGTCGCCGTCGCCTGCCGCGATCGCATTGAGGGCGGCGACGTTTGCGGCGCGATCGGTGCGCAGAACGGCATGGCTGCCGTCCGGGCGCAGCACGCCGGTCGGGGTGCCAGTGTGGCAGAACTCCAGCCCGTGCCGGGCAAGATCCTTGCCCAGCGCAGCAAAGGCGGGCGAGGTGATGAACAGCACGAAGGTCGTGGCCATCACGTCATGGATGAAGCCGGGCGCGGTGATCTCCTCGGTACGCATGCAGCCGCCGATACGGTCGTTGCGTTCGAGGACGAGCACCTTCTCGCCCTTGCCGCCGAGCATAGCGGCGCATACGAGCGCGTTGATGCCGCTGCCGACGATGATGTGGTCGGGGGCGTTCATGGGTGGTGGCTCTTCGTCGGCGGGTGGGTTTCAATCGCGTGGGATAGCGCTCTACGGCGCCCCCCTCTGCCCTGCCGGGCATCTCCCCCTCTTGGGGGGAGATTGGCCGTCACGACCGCTTTCGCCAATCTCCAGCGTTGCAGGAATGAGCGGACCGCTGAAGCTGCCAATCTCCCCCCTTGAGGGGGAGATGTCCGGCAGGACAGAGGGGGGCGCCGTAAAGCTCCAGCGTTGCTCCGCTCCCACCTCATCACTGCGATTTCGCCTGCAAGCATGATCTTCTCCCGAAGACCCGACCTCACCTATTGCTTCGATACCAGCGCCAGCGCGCGGATCGGACTGCCGGTGCCGTGTTCGATCTTGAGCGGCGCCGCGATCAGGATCGCTCCCTTCGGCGGCAGCTGGTCGAGATTGCACAGGCTGGCAAGGCCGTAGCGATTGGCCTTGTGCATCAGCGTGTGTGCCGGGAATGGCGGCTCCATTCCCCCTGCTTTGCCGGCATCGGTGCCGATCGTCTCGCTGCCCCAGCCCTTGATGTTCTTGCCGATCAGGAACTGGATCGCTTCGGCCGTCGGGCCGGGCGTGTGCGGGCCGGTCTCGTCGGCGTTGAGGAACTCGGCTTCAGAGCCGTTGCGCTTGTACCAGTCGGTGCGCATCACCACCCACTCGCCGGCGTTGATGGCGCCATGCTTGGCTTCCCATGCCTTGATATGATCGACGGTGAGCAGGAAGTCATGGTCGGCGGCGGCTTCCTTCGAGCAATCGATGACATTGACCGGGCCGACGAAATTCTGCGCCGGAATGGTGTCGGTGGCGCCGTCGGCATAATCCTTGCCGGAGATCCAGTGCTGCGGCGCATCGAAATGCGTGCCCGAATGCTCGCCTAGCTTCAGCCAGTTCCACGCCCACCAGGGGCCGTTCTTGTCATAGCGGGAGATCGAATGAATTTCGACTTTCGGCGTGTCGACGGCGAGTTCCGGCGGCAGCTTGATCAGCGGCGTATCGGGCCCAAGCGGCGCCGAAAGGTCGACCACCTTGATGGCGCCGGAAAGCAGCTGGCCGGCGACTTCGCCGAGGAGTTCTTGCGTGTCCATGTCTCTGTTCCCTCTTTCTTGTCGATGCTGAAGGCTCGTTTCGGCCCTTAATATCCTACTAGACGAAAACATATGCATCTGCAATTATCTTTAAGCATAAAGGAAATGGGAACGGGGCGTGAGCGAGTTCGACGCCATCTTTGTCGGGGCGGGCCACAACAGTCTGGCATGCGCCGCGCATCTGGCGCTCAAGGGCTGGAAAACCGCGATTTTCGAGCGCAACGCGACAATCGGCGGCGCCGTCCAGACCCGGGAATTCACCCTTCCCGGCTTCCGCCACGATTTCGGCGCGATGAATCTGAGCCTGTTTGCCGGCTCCGCCTTCCACCGGAAATATGCAAATGAATTGAAAGCGCAGGGCCTGGTGTTCGCGCCGGTCGCCGACTGCTTCGCCAGCGCCTTCCCGGACGGACGCTGGTTCGGCGTCAGCAACGATCTGGAAAAGACGGCCGCGCACATGGCTGCCTTCTCCGCAACCGATGCCGCCACCTGGCGCAAGCTGGTCGCCGCTTTCCCGACGGAGGCGGAACATCTGTTCCGGCTGCTGGGTTCGCCTATGAGCGCCCGCGCCCTTGCCGGCACGGCATGGAACCTTTGGCGCAAGAAGGGCATGTCCGGTGCGCTCGACACGGGCCGGCTGTTGCTGTCGTCGCCACGCGCCTGGCTGGAGGAGACTTTCGAGTCGCCGCACGTACGGGCGACGCTCGCCACCTGGGGCATGCATCTCGACTTCGCGCCCGACGTCGCCGGCGGTGCCGTGTTCCCCTATCTGGAATCGATGGCCAATCAGAGCTTCGGCATGGTGCTGGGCAAGGGTGGCGCCGACACCATCATCCGCGCCTTGTCGGGCATGGTCACGGCGGCTGGCGGCAAGATCTTCACCGGCGCCGAGATAGCCGAAATCACGGTTTCGGCCGGCAAGGCGACCGGTGTGCGGCTCGCTTCCGGTGAGACGCATAGCGCCACCAAGGCAGTCATCGCCGGCGTCGCGCCCAAGGCGCTGTCCGGCAAGTTGCTACCCAACGGTTCCGGCGACGCCGGCTTCGACACGGCGATGCAGAAATTCCGCCACGCGCCGGGTTCGATGATGATCCATCTGGCGCTGGACGACCTGCCGGACTGGCGCGCGGGGGCCGAGCTACGGCAATTCGCCTATGTGCATCTGTCGCCGTCGCTCGACGCCATGTCGCGGACCTATCAGCAGGCGATGGCGGGGCTGCTGCCGGACGAGCCGGTGCTGGTCGTCGGCCAGCCGACCGCGATCGACCCGTCGCGCGCGCCTCAAGGCAAGCACGTTCTGTGGGTGCAGGTGCGCATGCTGCCGGCGGAGATAGCAGGCGATGCCGCCGGTAAGATCGCGCCCATGCATTGGGATCAGGTCAAGGATCGTTATGCCGAGCGCGTGCTCGACATCATCGAGAGCTACGCGCCCGGCCTGCGAAAGAAAATCCTCGGTCGCTCCGTGTTCTCGCCCATCGACCTCGAGCGCGAGAACCCGAACCTCGTCGGTGGCGACCAAGTCTGCGGCAGCCATCACCTGGCGCAGAACTTCCTGTTTCGCCCGGCACCCGGCTACGCCGGCTGGAACACGCCGGTGGCCAATCTGCATCTCACCGGTGCCGCGACATGGCCGGGCGCCGGCACGGGTGCCGCCTCGGGCTTCATGCTCGCGCAACAGCTTGGCGGGAGGTAGGGGCCGAAAGGCATTGGGGTGAAGCAAGGCAAGGCGCGGTTGCCCAGGGAACCCACTGATCAGACAATGAAGCCGCGCGCACAAAACAGAAAACCAACAAGGGGAACGACCATGACAATCAACAGACGCGAATTGCTTGGATACAGTGCCGCCGCACTCGGGGCCACGGCCATCGGCCTGCCGAAGATCGCCAAGGCGGCGGCCGGCGAACTGACCATCGCCTACAATGTCAACCTGCCGTCCTGGGATCCGACCACCGGACCTTCGGCGGTCAACCCGACCATCCAGGGCCTCTACCAGTCGGTGTTCGACCAGTTCATCCCGCAGAAGCCGGACCTTTCCTTCGCGCCGGGCCTGCTCACCGAATGGGGCTGGAACGACGACCGGACGAAAATCATGATGACGGTGCGCGAAGGCGTAACCTGGCATGACGGCTCGCCGTTCACGCCCGAAGACGTGGTCTGGTCGTTGCAGCGGGCCGGCGACGAAAAGACCGGCAACCCCATCCAGTTCGTGTGGAAGAACGTCAACAACTTCAAGATCGACGGCAACAAGATCACGGGCGATGTCGTGCAGTTCGACCCGGTTTATTTCAAATGGATGTCGTTCCTGACCGGCTACATCCTGCCCAAGGCTTATTACGAGAAGGTCGGCGCCGAAGGCTTCGAGAAGGCTCCGATCGGCACCGGCCCCTACATGGTCGAGAAGTTCGAACGCAACGCCTTCCTGCGGCTGAAGGCTAATCCGAAATACTGGGGCGGCAAGCCGGCATTCGAGAACGTGACGATCAAATTCGTCACCGACGCTGCAAGCCGCGTCGCCGAGATCGAGTCCGGCTCCTCGCAGGTGACGCTCGAGATCCCCTATGAGGAGTATGACCGCCTGATCGCCAAGGACGGTCTGGCCGGCTCGATCAAGAATGTTTCCGACATCGGCATGATCTTCTTCAACGATATAGAGGCGATGCTGGACAAGAATGTCCGCCAGGCGGCCGTCATGGCGGTCGACAAGGAGCTTTTGGTCAAGCGGCTGCTGCACGGTTACGGCCAGCCGATCGACACACTTGAGACGCCGGAATACGCGGCCTACGATGCCTCGATCAAGGTCGGGCACGATCCGGAAAAGGCCAAGGAATTGCTCGCCGCTTCCGGCTATTCGCCGGAAAAGCCGGTCAAGTTCACTATCCAGACGACCAAGGGCTTCAAGCCCAAGGACTATGAGATGATCCAGGCGATCGTCGGCATGTGGCGCAAGGTCGGCATCGAGGCGACGATCGAGGTCTACGAGATCGCCAAGCACTATGAGTTACGCGCCGCCGACAAGCTGGCGCCGGCGGCCTTCTACAATTGGGGCAACGCCATCGGCGATCCGACCACGTCGACCGGCTTTGCCATGTATGGCCCGAGCCCGCATTCGGTGTGGGACAGCCAGGACCTGATCGACATGATCAACCCGCTGTGGGGCGAGAAGGACGAGGCCAAGCGCATCGCCGGCTGGAAGGCCGTCGACAAATACATCGCCGAGCAGGCCTATGTGCTGCCGCTGATGCAGTACGCGCAGCCGATCGTGCATGCCAAGGGCGTCAACGTCGTCCAGCATGTGTCCGGCGCGCTGCTGCCGGCCCTGATGACCCCGGCCTGATATCGGCCTGGGCTTGCAGCGCGCCGTCCGCAGCGACGGCGCGCATCTTTTATCGGCATACGAGTCTCCGGGCTCCGGCAAAGATTTACATGCTCCTGCAACGATTCCTGATCCGTCTTTTGACGATGCTGATCACGCTGTTCGGCGTGGCCGTCGTCGTCTTTGTCGTGATCCGCGTCGCGCCCGGCGACCCGATCGCCATGATGCTGCCGCCCGGCGCGACGGATGCCGACATCGCCCGGCTGCGGGCGCTCTATGGACTCGACAAGACGATCCTCGAGCAGTTCTTCATCTGGCTGTCCGGCGTCGTCAGGGGCGATTTCGGCACCTCGATCTCGCTGCGTCAGGATGTGCTGGGACTGGTCTTCAACCGGCTGCCGGCGACGCTGGAACTTGCCATCGTAGCGCTTGTCATGGCGGTGGCGCTCGGCGGCACGACGGCGATCCTCGGCGCCCGCGAGCGAGGCACGGCGGTGGAAGCCGGCATCGACGTCGCCAGCGGTGCCGCGCTTTCCATTCCCGATTTTCTCTGGGGCCTGGTGCTGATCCTTTTGTTCGGCGTGCTGGTGCCGGTCTTCGACATTTCCGGCCGCGTGTCGCCGCAGCTCGACCTGCCCTTCGCCAGCCAGTTCTATCTGTTCGAGAGCATTTTGCGGCTGCGCCTCGACCTCACCTGGGATCTGCTGAAGCACATGCTGATGCCGGCGGTGGCGCTGGCACTGCCGCTGGCGGCGATCATCTCGCAGCTGTTGAAACAGTCGCTGAAGGAAGTGCTCGACCTCGACTATGTCGTGCTGGCGCGGGTGAAGGGTTTTTCGGAAACGCAGGTCATCCTGCGCGAGGCGTTGAAGAACGCCGCTTTGCCGACGCTGACCCTGGTCGGCGTGCAGTTCACCTTCCTGATCGGCGGCACGGTCATCGTCGAACGGCTGTTTTCCTATGAAGGCCTCGGCAACATGGCGATCGATGCCGTCATCAACCGCGACCTGCCGCTGATCCAGGGCATCGTGCTGGTCTTCGCGCTGCTCTTCGTGCTGATCAACCTCACCGTCGATATGATGTACGCGCTGCTCAATCCGAGGCTGCGCCATGGATAAGGCATCGAGACGCGGACTGAGCCCCAGGCTGTGGCTCGCCGGCGGTTGGCTGCTGCTGGCACTGCTGGCGGCGATCTTCGCGCCGCTGGTCGCGCCGCAGGATCCGTTGGCGCAGGACCTGATGCTGGAGCGCCTGCCGCCATTCTGGCTCGATGGCGCCGAGCCCGGCTATTGGCTGGGCACCGACAGCCTCGGGCGGGATCTGTTGTCCCGTCTGATCTTTGGCGGCCGCATCGCCTTCATCGTCGCCTTCGCCGCCGCCATTGCGGCGTGCCTCGTCGGCTCGACGCTGGGCTTGATATCAGGCTATTTCGGCGGTTGGGCCGACCGCATCATCTCGCGTATCGTCGATATCTGGATGGCATTCCCGCCTGTTCTGTTCGCCATCCTGCTGGTCGCGGTGCTGGGCACCGGCCTGAGCTCCGTCATCCTTGCCATCGCCATCATCGACTGGACGCGCTTCTGCCGGGTGATCCGGGCCGAGGCGATGGGGCAGTCGCGCATGGATTATGTCGAGAATGCCCGCATCGCCGGCTATGGCCGCATCGGCATCATGCTGCGCGAAGTGCTGCCCAATGTCGTGCCGTCGATCGTGGCGCTGCTGTCGCTGGAAATGGGCATCGCCGTCATCGTCGAGGCGATCCTGTCCTTCGTCAATCTGTCAATCTCGACCGACGATCCGACCTGGGGCGGCATCATCGCCGAGGGCCGGCTGTCGATCCACCAGGCCTGGTGGGTGCTGGTGTTCCCGCTGATTATGCTGATCCTCACCGTGCTGTCGTTCAGCCAGTTCGGCGAGGCGCTGAAGACGCGTTTCGACCCGGTGCTGCGATGAGCGCCTGTCTCGATATCAGGGAGTTGAGCTCCGTGCTGCCGAACGGCCAGCGTGTGCTGCGCTCGGTGTCGCTTTCCGTGCAGCCCGGCGAAGTCCGCGCGCTGGTCGGTGAAAGCGGCGCCGGCAAGACGATGATCGGCAAGGCGGTACTCGGTGTGTTGCCGTCGAGCGTGCGCATCGTCGAAGGCGACATGCTGCTTGAGGGTGAAGACCTCGGCAAGCTCCAGCCCAAGGCACGGCGCACGCTGATCGGCGCGCGCACGGCGCTGATCCCGCAGGATCCGCTGACCGCCCTCAACCCGTCGCGCCGCATCGGCCCGCAGATGACCGACCGGCTGGTGCGCATCCTCGGCTGGAGCGGCGAGAGGGCCGATACCCGAATTCGCCAGTTGCTGGACGAGGTGCAGATCCGCGATCCCGACCGCGTGCTGAAAAGCTATCCGCACGAGCTCTCCGGCGGCATGCGCCAGCGCGTGCTGATCGCCGCCGCCTTTGCCGCCGAGCCCCGGCTGATCGTCGCTGACGAGCCGACCACGGCGCTCGACGTCACCGTGCAGAAGCAGATCTTGCGGCTGATCGCTGCGTTGCAGCGCGAGCACGGCACGGCGATCCTGTTCGTCACCCACGACCTCGGGGTGGTCGCCAAGATCAGCCAGAAAGTGTCGGTGCTCTATGCCGGCAAGGTGGTGGAAGAGGCCGAAACGGCAAATCTGTTCGCCGCCCCGCAGCACCCCTATACGCGGGCGCTGATGGCGGCGACGCCGCGCTACACCGATCCCTTCGCTTCGCTGAAGCCGGTGGACGAGGCGGTGCTGGCCGGGCTTGCCGCCGAAATCACTGCCGCCGACCAGGCCTGGAGGCGCCCGCATGGTTGAGCCGCTGTTTTCCGTGCGCGGCCTGAAGGTCGCCTTGCCCGACATGACGCGCAAGCCGCTGATCGGCCGGGCGCCGCTGGCCGAGATTCTGAAAGGCCTGGACTTCGACTTTCCCAGGGGATCGGTGACCGGCATCGTCGGCGAATCCGGTTCGGGCAAGTCGACGCTTGGCCGCGCATTGGTGCGCCTGCTGGAACCGAGCGCCGGCAGCATCACCTTCGACGGCCTGGATGTCACCCATCTGCCGGAAGGGGAGCTGCGGCCATTGCGCCGCAATCTGCAGATGATCTTCCAGGATCCGATGTCGTCGCTCAATCCGCGCCGCACCATTGCCAGCATCATCGCCGCGCCGCTCAAGCAGAACGGCCTTGGCGACAATCTGAAAGCCCGTGTCGCGGAGGCCCTGCAGCGCGTCGGCCTGCCGCAGAGCTTCGCCGGCCGCTACCGCCACGAACTGTCCGGCGGCCAGCGCCAGCGCGTCGGCATTGCGCGCGCGCTGGCGCTGTCGCCGAAATTCGTGCTGGCCGACGAGATCGTCTCCGGCCTCGACGTGTCGACGCAGGCGCAGATCCTCACCCTGCTGGAGAAGTTGGCGGCGGACATGGGCCTGACGGTCGCCTTCATCAGCCACGATCTGTCGGTCATCCGACGCCTGTGCCAGCAGGTGATCGTCATGCGCGAAGGCATAATCGTCGAGGCAAGCGCCACCGACGCCTTGTTCGACAAACCGAGGCAGGCCTACACGCGCGACCTCATCGCAGCCATTCCACTGCCCGAAATCGATCCGGGCTGGCTGGACATTCCGGCCGCCGCGAAGGCCCCGACATGAAATGCATACGCGCGCCGAAAAGCGGGCCTCGGACGCGCGACGGCAAATGACGAAGTCCCGCCAATGGAGAGGACCGACATGAAGACGACATTTCGAAATGCGACGCTGGCAGCCGCGCTGCTGGGCAGCGCCGGCATCGCCACTGCCAGCTCGATCCCCGGCATGCGCGGGCACGACCACACCGGCATCACGGTTCCCGACATGAAGCAGGCGGTCGACTTCTTCACCGAGGTGGTCGGCTGCAAGAAGGCGATGTCGTTCGGGCCCTTCGCCGACGACAAGGGCACCTTCATGCAGGATCTTCTTGGTGTCGATCCGAAGGCTGTCATCGAGCAGGTCACCATGGTCCGCTGCGGCACAGGATCGAACATCGAACTGTTCAAATACACCGCGCCGGACCAGAAGGATTTGACGCCGAAGAACAGCGACATTGGCGGCTTTCACATCGCCTTCTATGTCGATGACGTCGCCGCCGCCAAAGCCTATCTCGACGCCAAGGGCGTCAAGACCAGATTAGGGCCGCTGCCGGTCAAGGAAGGGCCCGCCGCCGGCCAGACCATCCTCTACTTCCAGGCGCCATGGGGATTGCAACTGGAAGCGATCAGCTATCCCAACGGCATGGCCTACGAGAAGGGTGCCGAAACGGTCTTGTGGAGCCCAAAGAACCCGGAAAAGTAACCCTCCGAAGGCGCGCTTGCGGGACAACACGCAAGCGCGCTGCCGCCAGATCGGGATAAACGTTTCGACAAGAAACTTTAAGCTTGAAATAATTTTCGGCCGGCGCGATACTCAAGACCAGCAAGCGAAGAGGAGATCGCACGGATGAAAGTTGCGGTTCTCGGCGGCGGACCAGCCGGCCTCTATTTTGCCATCTCGATGAAGCTCAGGGACGCCGCGCATGATGTGACGGTGTTCGAGCGCAACCGCGCCGACGACACGTTCGGCTGGGGCGTCGTTCTGTCAGCCGAAACGCTCGACAATCTCGCCAGGAACGATCCGGTCAGCGCCGTCTGGATCAAGAAGCACTTTGCCTACTGGGACGACATCGCCGTGGTCCATGATGGCGTGCGCACTGTATCCTCAGGCCACGGTTTCTGCGGCATCGGCCGCAAGCGGCTGCTGATCCTGTTGCAGCGGCGGGCGCGCGAGCTCGGCGTCAAGCTGATGTTCGAGACCGACATTGCCGACCCCCGGCCCCATATGGAGACGCATGATCTTGTCGTCGCCGCCGATGGGTTGAATTCCCGGGCGCGCACCACCTTCGTCGACATCTTCAAGCCTGACATCGACACGCGCAAATGCAAGTTCGTGTGGCTCGGCACCCGCCAGAAATTCGACGACGCGTTTACTTTCATCTTCGAGAAGACCGAGCATGGCTGGGTGTGGGCGCACGCCTACCAGTTCGACAGCGACACCGCGACCTTCATTGTCGAGTGCAGCGAACAGACTTGGGCTGCTTTCGGCTTCGGTGCGATGTCGCAGCAGGAATCCATCTCCGTCTGCGAGCGCATTTTTGCCAAGCATCTTGGCGGCCACGCGCTGATGACCAATGCCAACCACATCCGTGGCTCGGCCTGGATAAACTTCCCGCGCGTGCTGTGCGAACGCTGGTCCTACAAAAACCTGGCGCTGATGGGCGACGCGGCGGCATCGGCGCATTTCTCGATCGGCTCGGGCACCAAGCTGGCACTGGAAAGCGCGGTGGCTCTGGCCGACTATGTCGAAACCGAACCGGACCTCGACGCCGCCTTCCGCAAATATGAGGATACGCGCCGCACCGAAGTGCTGAAGCTGCAATCGGCGGCGCGCAATTCGCTCGAATGGTTCGAGGAGGTCGAGCGCTATCTCGGCCTCGACCCGGTGCAGTTCAACTATTCGCTGCTGACCCGCTCGCAGCGCATCAGCCACGAGAACCTGCGGCTACGCGACGCCGAATGGCTTGAAAGCGCGGAGGAATGGTTCCAGCGCCAGGCCGGTGCCGGCGGCAACAGCCTGCGTCGCGCGCCGATGTTCGCGCCGTTCAAGTTGCGCGACATGCGGCTCAGCAACCGTGTCGTCGTCTCGCCGATGGCGCAGTACAAGGCCGTCGACGGCTGCCCGACCGACTGGCATTTCACCCATTACGCCGAGCGGGCCAAGGGCGGCGCCGGGCTCCTCTATATCGAGATGACCTGCGTCAGCCCGGAAGGGCGCATCACGCCCGGCTGTCCGGGCTTTTACGCGCCTGAACATGAGGTGGCATGGAAGCGGCTGGTCGATTTCGTTCACACCGAGACCGAAGCCAAGCTCTGCGCCCAGATCGGCCATTCCGGCGCCAAGGGTTCGACCCGGCTCGGCTGGGAAGGAACCGACGTGCCGCTGGCCTCCGGCAACTGGCCTGTCATGGCGGCCTCGGCGGTCGCGTGGTCGCCGCAGAATCAGGTGCCGAAGGCAATGGACCGCGCCGACATGGACAGAGTGCGCGACGAATTCGTGGCGTCGGCTGAGATGGCCGACCGCTGCGGCTTCGACATGCTGGAGATCCACGCCGCGCACGGCTATCTGCTGTCGTCCTTCATTACGCCGGTCACCAACCGGCGTACGGATGCGTATGGCGGTTCGCTGGAAAACCGCATGCACTATCCCCTGGAAATCTTCCGAGCAGTGCGCGCAGCCTGGCCGGCGCAGAAGCCGATCTCGATGCGCATTTCGGCCAATGACTGGGTCGGCATCGAAGGCGTGACGCCCGCCGATGCGGTCGAGATCGCGAGGCTGTTGCATGAAGCCGGCGTCGACATCTGCGACGTCTCGGCCGGCCAGACTTCGGCGCTGGCAAAGCCGGTGTACGGCCGCATGTTCCAGACGCCGTTTTCCGACCGCATCCGCAACGAGGTCGGCATGGCGACGATGGCGGTCGGCAACATCTATGAGCCGGACCATGTCAATTCGATCCTGATGGCAGGCCGCGCCGACCTGGTGGCGCTGGCACGGCCGCATCTCGCCGATCCTTACTGGACGCTGCATGCGGCGGTGACGCTCGGCGATCGTGGCGTCAAATGGCCGGATCCCTATCTGCCCGGCCGTGACCAGATCTACCGGCTGGCCGAACGCGACGCTGCGGCGGGGCTGAAAGTATGACGGCCGCAACCGCAATCCCCGGCAAGCATGCGCTGGTCACCGGCGGCGGTTCTGGTGTCGGCCGCGCCATCGCGCTGGCGTTGGCGAGTGCTGGCATCAACGTCACCATTTGCGGCCGGCGCGAGGCGGAGCTGGCCAAAGTGGCCGGCGAAAGCGACCGCATTTTCGCCATCACTGCCGATGTCACCGATGAGGCGGCGATGGCGACGCTTTACGAGACGGCGGAGGCCGCGCGTGGGCCGTTCGACATCGTCGTCGCCAATGCCGGGATGGCGGGCAGCACGCCGGCGCACAAGACGACGCTCGCCGATTGGCAGCGCACGCTCGACGTCAACCTGACCGGCGCCTTCCTGACCGTGAAGCCGGCGCTCGCCGGCATGGCCGAGCGGAAGGCCGGACGGATCGTCTTTATTGCCTCAACGGCTGGGCTGAAGGGCTACGCCTATGTCGCGCCTTACGTGGCGGCCAAGCATGGCGTCGTCGGCTTGATGCGAGCGCTGGCGGTGGAGACGGCGAAATCCGGCGTCACCGTCAACGCGGTGTGCCCGGGCTTCGTCGAGACAGAGATGCTGGAAGAATCCATCCAGCGCATCATCGAAAAGACCGGCCGCTCGGCCGAGCAGGCACGATCGAGCCTTGCCTCGACCAACCCGCAAGGCCGCTTGATCCAGCCGCAAGAAATTGCCGCCGCCGTGCTTTGGCTCTGCGGCGATGCGGCAGCGTCGATCACCGGCCAGGCGATTTCGATTTCAGGAGGCGAAACATGGTAGCCGGCCCCCTGCCCGCACCGTCGGGACCCGGCAAGGACCGGCTGCGTCTGTGGATCAGGCTGCTGCGCGCCTCGCGCACGATCGAAGCCGAACTGCGCGAGCGCCTGAAGAAGGAGTTCAATACAACGCTGCCACGCTTCGACGTTATGGCCGCGCTCTACCGCGTGCCGGAAGGCATGCTGATGAGCGACCTGTCACGCTTCCTGCTGGTTTCCAACGGCAATGTCACCGGCATCGTCGACCGGCTGGTTTCGGAAGGACTGGTCGCCCGCGCCCGCCGCAACGGCGACCGCCGGACCTCGATGGTGCGGTTGACCGAGGAGGGCTCGAAATCCTTCGCCATCATCGCCGCAGCGCATGAGGGCTGGATCGGTGAATTGTTGGGCAAGGTGAGCGAGGACGACGCGCGCCGGTTGACCAGCATGCTGACCTCGTTCCGCAGCAACTGGGAGGGACGCGAATGACCGCGATGGCCGGCCGCAAGCCGAAGCATTTCCTCTGGGAGGTCGAGGGCAGGATCGCCAAGGTCCGGCTCGACCGGCCGGAGCGCAAGAACCCGCTGACCTTCGACAGCTATGCCGAGCTGCGCGATACGTTCCGCGACCTCGTCTATGCCGACGATGTCGACGCCGTGGTGTTCCTCTCCAATGGTGGGAATTTCTGCTCCGGCGGCGATGTCCACGACATTATCGGCCCGCTGGTCAAGATGGACATGAAGCAGCTCCTGGCCTTCACCCGCATGACCGGGGATTTCGTCAAGGCGATGCTGAATTGCGGCAAGCCGATCATCGCGGCTGTCGACGGTGTCGCGGTCGGCGCCGGCGCCATCATCGCCATGAGCTCCGACATCCGCATCGCGACGCCGGAAGCCAAGACCGCGTTCCTGTTCACGCGCGTCGGCCTCGCCGGCTGCGACATGGGCGCCTGCGCGATCCTGCCGCGCATCATCGGCCAGGGCCGCGCCGCCGAACTGCTCTACACCGGCCGCACCATGACGGCTGCCGAAGGCGAGCGCTGGGGGTTTTACAACAGGCTTGTAGAGGCGGCTTCCTTGGAAGCGGACGCGCTCGACATGGCGGCGCGCATCGTTTCCGGCCCGACCTTCGCCCACGGCATGACCAAGACGCAGCTCAACCAGGAATGGTCGATGGGCCTCGACCAGGCGATAGAGGCGGAAGCCCAGGCGCAAGCGATCTGCATGCAGACGGGCGATTTCGAGCGGGCGTACAAGGCGTTCGTAGCCAAGGAAAAGCCGGTGTTCGGGGGGGATTGAGGATGATGCTCTCCGTGGAAAAGTCGGCGGGACAGCGCCCCCCTCTGTCCTGCCCGTCCTCCGCAGCTGCAGCGCAGCTGCTGCGGAGGGTGGACCGGACATCTCCCCCTCTAGGGGGGAGATTGGCAGCGTCGGCGTCGGCGCCGTTCCTGCAACGTTGGAGATTGGCGAAAGCGTGCGTGACAGCTGATCTCCCCCCTAGAGGGGGAGATGTCCGGTCCACCCTCCGCAGCAGCTGCGCTGCAGCTGCGGAGGACGGGCAGGACAGAGGGGGGCGCCATAGAGCGCAACGCTCGAAGCACTGCGGAGGCAGAAATGCCTGACCGCTCCTTCCTCTCCTGGCCCTTCTTCGAAGACCGCCATCGCGAACTGGCCCAGCAGCTCGACGCCTGGTGCACAAAAAACCTTCCCGTCGATCATCATGACGTCGACGCCGCTTGCCGCGAGCTGGTCGCGAAGCTCGGCCGGGACGGCTGGCTGAAACCGACCGCTCTCGATACCGACAATCCCGGTCCCCTCGATGTGCGCACCTTGTGCATCGCGCGCGAGACGCTGGCGCGGCATGACGGGCTGGCCGATTTCGCCTTTGCCATGCAGGGGCTTGGCACCGGCGCGCTCAGCCTGTTCGGCACGCCGGAACAGCAGCAGTGGCTTTCGAAGACACGCGCCGGCAAGGCGATTTCGGCCTTTGCTTTGTCGGAACCGCGCTCAGGCTCGGACGTCGCCAACACCGAAATGACGGCGACCCGCGATGGCGACAGTTATGTCCTGTCGGGCGAGAAGACCTGGATCTCCAATGGCGGCATCGCCGATCTCTATGTCGTCTTTGCCCGCACCGGCGAGGCGCCGGGCGCCAAGGGGCTCTCCGCCTTTCTCGTGCCGGGCGACGCCAACGGTCTTGGCATTGCGGAACGTCTCGAAGTGATCGCACCGCATCCGCTGGCGCGGCTCTCTTTCGACAAGGTCCGCTTGCCGGCCGCCGCACTGATCGGCAAGCCCGGTGAGGGCTTCCGCATCGCCATGTCGGTGCTCGACGTGTTCCGCTCGACCGTCGGCGCCGCGGCACTCGGCTTTGCCCGCCGCGCGCTCGATGAAAGCATCAAGCGGGTGGCCGAGCGCAAACTGTTCGGCGCGCCAATGGCCGAGTTGCAGATGGTGCAGGGCCATATCGCCGACATGGCGCTCGACGTCGACGCGGCGGCGCTTCTTGTCTACCGCGCCGCCTGGACCAAGGACATGGGTGCCGCCCGGGTGACACGGGAGGCGGCGATGGCCAAGCTGTTCGCCACCGACAAGGCACAAGACGTAATCGACAAGGCCGTGCAGCTGCATGGCGGCGACGGCGTCCGCAAAGGCCATATCGTCGAGAGACTGTATCGCGAGATCCGCGCGCTACGCATTTATGAGGGCGCTTCCGACGTGCAGAAGGTGGTGATCGCCAGGCAAGTGATGGGCGCGGCCTGACGGCAGAATTGACGGCATTCGTTTTTGGGAATTGGTTTTTGGACTACCGGGAGGTTTTGAATGCACGAGATCCTGCAGCCGGAAGGCTGGGCGAAACCTGTCGGCTATGCCAATGGCGTCGCCGCGCGCGGCAGGCTCGTCTTCGTCGGCGGCCAAGTCGGCTGGAACGGGCAATGCCAGTTCGAAACCGACGACTTTGTCGGCCAGGTGCGGCAGACGCTCGAGAACATCGTGGCGGTGCTGGCCGAGGCTAGTGCGGAACCCCAGCATATCACCTCGATGACCTGGTATTTCACCGACAAGGCCGAATATCTCGCCAATCTCAGGGGCATCGGCGAGGCCTATCGCGAGGTGATCGGCCGGCATTTTCCAGCGATGGCCGCCATGCAGGTGATGGCGCTGGTCGAGGACCGCGCCAAGGTGGAGATCCAGGCGACCGCCGTTATTCCGGAGTAAACTACGACCATTCCGAAATGAGCCGCATGCTTTGACAATTAGCGCAAAACGCCCATCGCTTCGTCATCCTGGGGCGGAGCAAGGAGCATAGCGACGCGGCGCAGACCCCAGGATCCATGCCGCGACTTCAGAGCGCTGCTGCGGTGCGGAAATTCTGCTCCGCTGCATTCCTCGGCCAAGGTCACGGGATGGATCCTCGGGTCTCCGCGACGGAGCTTCGCTCCTGCTTCGCCCGTGGATGACGAAGTTGGGGCTTCGGCCAATCCCGAAATGTTTGTTATGGTTTGCCGAAACGAATGATGAAAGCTTGGCTGACAACAGACCAACCGATCAAGTCGCTTTGTACCACTACTATTCGCGAAGGCCAACCTGCCTCAGCAGCGGCAGCACGTGGTCGCAGAAATAAGGCAATTCCCTGGTGTAGTTGACGAACGACAGCGCGATGCCATGGTAGCCGTGCCCGGCAATGGCGGCCATGTCGGCGGCAATCGTTTCGGGCGTTCCAATCAGCGGGAAGGTGCCGGCGCCGCCGGCGAAACGCTGCCGGTAGCGGTCATAGGCATGCGGGTCATGCGACTGCGAGAATTCCTTCTTGCCGGCCATATGAGCATCGACGGCATCGTGGTCGGCCAGATCGACGGCATAGCTGACATAATAGGCCTGCGCCTCTTCCATGGTCGGACGGCAGACGACATGCGCCACAGTGTAGACGCCGACATCGCGACCCGCCTTGTCGGCCCGCTCGCTGATGTCGGCGACATGCTTGCCGGCATCGCTCATTTCGGAAAAGGTCGTGAATAGATAATCACACCGGGCGGCGGCGAAATCGCGGCCCGGACCGCCGAAAGCGGCGTTCATGGTCACCGGCCGTGGCACCTGAAGGCTGGCCGGCCGGCTGACGGCTTCCTTGAGCCGATAATAGGTGCCTTCATAATCCAGCGGCTCGGCCGAAGCATACAGCTTTTCGAGGATTTCGATCCATTCGGCCGCCTGGTCGTAGCCCTTCTCGACCAGCGGCGTGCCGAACATGCCGAATTCCTTCGGGTTCCAGCCGCAGACGATGTTGAGGCCGGCGCGGCCCTGGCTGATGTGGTCGACCGTCGCCAGCGCCTTTGCGGCATAGAGCGGATGCACGAGCGGCACATGCACGGTCATGAACAGCCCGATCCGGTCGGTGGCAACACTGAGGGCCGCCGCCCAGGTGAAGGTTTCGAACGACCATTCGCGCACCTTGTTGCGGCCGCCAAAGCCGCGCCAGCGGGCGATCGGCAGCATGAATTCCAGCCCGGCACGGTCGGCGATCTGCGCCGCCGTCAGATTGTCCTGCCAGCTTGCCGTCCAGCGCTCCGGAACGTCGGTGATGGCCAGCCCGCCATCGGCATTGGCCGAAAAGACGCCAAGTTTCAATCTGTTCGGGCCGTGCAGGGGATGTGGTTTGTTCATAGTCTGGAACTCGCGGCGGGAGACCACACGCTAGGCCCGCGCGAAAATATTTCAAGCCTGAAATAGCTTCGCCTGAGCGCCGCTTACGGATATGGATTTGGGCCGGATAAGAAGGGGATGGCTATGAGCGAATTCCGCCAGAAATGCATCGGCAAGACCAACCTCGTCGGTTCCTTTGCCGCCATTCCCCATCCCGTCGCCGTCGAAGTGATGGCGCAGTCCGGCCTCGATTTCCTCTGTATCGATTGGGAGCATGCCCAGATCTCGCGCGACATGATCGAGACGATGGTGAGGGCGGCCGACGTCCATCGCGTGCCGGCCCTGGTGCGCGTTCCCGGCCATGCGCCGGAAGCCATCCAGGCGGCGCTGGACAGCGGTGCGCAAGGCGTGCTGATCCCGCGCATATCCACCGCGGCCCAGGCTGCCATGGCCGTCAGGGCCTCGCGCTATCCACCTTGGGGCGAGCGCGGCGTCGGACCTGGCCGGGCCGCCGGCTATGGCTACCGCATTCCCGAATATCTTGCCGGCGCCAATGACAGGATCGTCGTCGCGGTGCAGGTCGAAACCGCCGAGGGGCTGGCCAGCATCGAAGCGATCGCGGCGGTGGACGGCGTCGACGTGATCTTCGTCGGCCCCGGCGATCTCTCGGTTTCGATCGATGCAATCGGACCGAAGGGCGCCGACAAACTTGCCGATGCGATCCAAGGGACTATCGGCGTCGCGGTTGCACGAGGCAAAACCGCCGGCATTTTCTGTGCAACGCCGCAGGATGTCGCCCGTTGGGCGGCTATCGGCGCCAGCTTCTTCGTGCTGGCCAGCGATACGATGTTTCTCGGCGCAGGTGCGGCTGCCGGAAAAGCCTCGGCGAGCGCCGAATTGGCGGAAAACGTGCGCCGCTGACCCGCTTGAAATGCGTCGCGACAACAAAGCGACGCGAATTTTTAAGCTTAAAACTTTTATCTTGAAAACCACCGCGCTTTGGATAAGCATTCCAGCATAGAAGGCTACCGCCCTGCCGGACGGGCTTGCCCGCCAGTCCGTCGCAGTGCTGGGGTGAGGAGATCTGAGTCCTTGTTGTTTGTGCTGCCCCGGTCATCGTCCAGCGCGCTTCACGCGTGCGGCGGTGTGCGCACTCAAATCCGTGATCTGCATACAGACAATATCGCCAACCCTGCCGTGCGGGCACGTGAACTCGGCGATGTAATAGCGACCGTGCCCGATCGCACGGTCGCTGCCATGAATTGACGTTGCGCTGGGAGGCGGGGCGGCAAGAAAGCGTGCGGGGCTAGCCCCGCCCGATCGACACCAGAGGGAACACCCCAGAGGGAACAAAATGAGCCTGACCCGTCGCAATCTCATCCTGCTCGCCGCCGCCATCGGCATCGCCGCCGGCCCTGCGAGTGCCTATGCCGCCGATGTACTGAATGTCGGCGCCTACCCGACCAATCCGCCCTTCGAGTACAAGAACGAGGGCGGCACCTTCGAGGGTTTCGAAGTCGATATCGTCAACGAAGCGGCAAAGCGCGTCGGCATGACCACCGACATTGCCGACCTCGGCTTCCAGGCGCTGTTCGCGGCCACCACGTCGAAGCGCATCGATGTCGCCATCTCCTCGATCACCATCACGGCGGAACGGTTGAAGTCGCAATCCTTCACGCAGCCCTATTATGATTCCGACATGGGCATCGCCACCAAGACAGACAGCCCGATCAACGCCGAGGCCGATCTCAAGGGCAAGATCGTCGGCGTGCTGTCCGGCTCGACCGGCGAGACCTGGGTCAAGGCGCATCAGGAAGCCGACGGGTTCAGCGACGTGAAGGGCTACGACACGCAGCAGAACCTTTTGCTCGACCTCAGCGCCGGCCGCATCGATGCGGCTGTCAGCGACATTCCAGGCATGCAGTATTCCTTCACCAAGATGAAGGACCTGACGGTCAAGCAGCGCATCAAGACCGGCGAACAGTACAGCCTGATGCTGACCAAGGACCACCCGCTGCTCGGCAAGCTCAACGACGCGCTGACCGCGATGAAGAAGGACGGCACGCTGGCCACCATCCACAAGAAGTGGTTCGGCAGCGATGCCCCGGCCGATTCCTCGACCGTCAAGGAAATGCCGCTGCCGAAGGCCTGAGCGGCAACGCACTGAAATCGTGCCGGCTTTGCAGGCCGGCACGATTCATTTCGCGCGCTGGCGCCGGCTGCCGCGCAGGCCGTCTCGCCGCCGGCGAGGTCGATTGGTTTTAACTTTGAGCACCCTTTGCTCTGGGGTTCGGGAACGCTCCCATGTCGCTGCTGGACACCTTCTTCAACCCCGATGTCATCATGTCCAGCCTGCCGACGCTGCTGCGCGGTTTCCTGAACACGCTGCTGCTCGGACTGCTCAGCATCGGCATCGGCATCCCCATCGGCCTGGTGATCAGCCTGCTGCGGCTTTATGCAACGAAGCCGCTGCGTTGGCTCGCGGTCGGCTACACCGATATCTTCCGCGCCCTGCCGGTGTTGGTGGTGCTGATCCTGATCTATTATGCGCTGCCCTTCCTCGGCATACGCCTGTCGTCCTGGGCCTCGGCGGTGAGCGCGTTCGCCATCATCATGTCGGCCTATTCGGCCGAAGTGTTCCGCTCCGGCATCGAGAGCATTCCGCGCGGCCAGTTCGAGGCGGCGCAGGCGCTTGGCCTGCCGTTCCTGCTGACCTTACGCAAGGTGGTGCTGCCGCAGGCGGTCCGCGTGGTCATTCCGCCGATGACCAGCAATTGCGTGTCGATGTTCAAGGATACGTCGCTCGCCTCGACCGTGGCGCTGCCGGAACTCTTGAAGGAAGCGACCAACGCGCAGTCGCTTTACGCCAACCCCTCGCCGCTGATCGGCGCCGCACTCGTCTATCTCATCTTCCTCTGGCCGATGGTCCGCCTCGTCAGCCTGCTTGAACGCCGCTTCAAGACCGAGAAGACGCGCTGATCATCCAACCATCTGCAAAAACACTTCGCAGGAGACGACCCTTGAGCAATTCCCAGGCCACCGCCCCAGGCGGCTTCCCCGTCGACGCCATCCGCGCCATGTTCCCCGCCTTGCAGCGGGCCGGCGATTTCATCTTCCTGGACAACGCCGCCGGCGCGCAGATTCCCCAAAGCGTGCTCGATGCGGTGACCAACCATTTGGTTTCGCACAATGTGCAGCGCGGCGGCCGCTATGGCCGCAGCGTCACCGTCGACCAGTCGGTCGCCGACGCCCGCGAGAGCGTGGCGCTGCTGATCAATGCTTACAGTCCGTCCGAAATCTGCTTCGGCATGAACGCCACCTCGTTCATCCGCCTGGTCAGCCTCGGCATCGGCCAGATGCTCGGGGAGCGCGACGAGATCGTCGTCACCGACATGGACCACGACGCCAACATCGCGACATGGCTGGCGCTGGAGTCCGCCGGCGCCAAGTTTCAGTGGTGGCGCATGCGCGAGGACGGCAATCTGCATGTCGACGATCTACGCCCGCTTGTTTCCGATCGCACCCGTCTCGTCGCCTGCACGGTGACGGCGCATTCGATCGGCTCGATCGTGGACGTCGCCTCGGTAGCCAAGATCGCACATGCCGCCGGCGCCGAAGTGTTCCTCGACTGCGTGCATTACGGGCCGCACGGACTGATCGACGTGCAGGCCTGGGGTTGCGATTATCTCGTCTGTTCCGGCTACAAGAATTTCTCGCCGCATATGGGCTTCCTGTGGGGCCGCTTCGAAACGCTGAAGCGGCTGCCGACCTTCCGCGAGGATTTCATCCCCGACGAGCCGCCCTACAAGGTCGAGGCCGGCACCTTCATCTACGAGAACGTGTCGGGCATGGATGCGGCGGTGCAGTACCTGGAACTCATCGGCCGCAACCTTGCTCCGTCCAACAACCGCTCGCGGCGCGACAACATCGTTGCCGGCATGGGCGCGATCCGCGATTACGAGCTGCTGCTGGCGCGCGAGATGCTGGCCGTGCTGAAAGGGTGTGGCGCGACAATCTACGGCGTCGCCGATGAGGCCCGCATCAACGAGCGCGTGCCGACTTTCTGTTTCAATGTCGGCAAATTGTCGCCGCAGCGGGTCGTCGAGGAGATGGCAAACATGCAGATCGGCATCCGCGACGGCCACATGTACGCGCCCCGGCTGATGAAGCGCCTCAATTTGTCCATGGACAGCGGCGCCATTCGGGCCTCGCTGGTGCACTACAACACGGTCGATGAAGTGCACCGCTTCGGCGAGGCGCTGCAGGCCGTTATCGCGAAGCTGTCTTGAGCCATTTGGCTAGGGATGTATTGAGATTCAGGTAAAGCCGATTCCAAGGCAATTGGTGAAACGCATCAATGCCGAAGTGAGCGCTGCCCCTCATTGCCCTGCCGGGCATTTCTCCCCGTATAGAGACGGGGAGAAAGAGGCTGCCGCAATCTCGGCGCCATTCCTGCAACGCTGGAGATTGGCGAAACCAGCGATGAGAGCGTCCCTCTCCCCGTCGCTATACCTATCGGATTCACACATATTGCAGTCCGAGGTTGGCGCCGTATTTGATGGCGTGGAATTCGGCGAGGCCGATGCGCATGACCTTGGGGCCTGGCTTGCCGTAGTAGCCGGTCCAGCCGCCCAGGCGAGCGATGACCCAGGCTGCGAAGGCCAGGGAGCCTTTGGGATGGGGATTGCGTTGTCGCTCGGTCTTGCCCTCGAGCTTGGCTGAAACGGCTTCGAGAATGGGTCGGTCGTCCGGTTCGAAAGCATCGCTGAGGCGCTGATCGGTATTGCCGTCGCGAGCCAGCACGAGTTGCTTGATGGTGACGGCGGCGATCGTCGCAGCGGCGACGAAGTTGATCATGGCGTGCGGATCGCCGATGTCGGCGGCCTCGATATCGAAGCCTGC